>NZ_JBHVWN010000001.1:382605-396945 GCF_042882275.1 Streptomyces sp. NPDC058231
CCGCTCCCACCCCCTGCCCTCCGCCACTCCGGCCCCCCCCCCCCTCATGAGGGTTCTCTCGGAGCCCCCGCGGCGGCCCCGGCCCCCCCCCCCGCCCCCCCGGGCCCCCCCGGCACAGCGGCGAGGCAGACGACGCGGTCCTGTCCGTACCGCGTTGATCACGGACGACGGATCCGAGGAGCAGCTGTGCGGGATGTGCAGAACCAGGCCGATGTACGACAGGTGGCGGACGCCGCCGGGCTCTCCGCCGCGGGATGGAACGACCTGACCGGCGTGGAGGACTTCTTCCAGACACCCCGCTGGCTGGCGGTGCAGGAGCAGAACTCCGGTACCACCATGGACTTTCTCGTCCGGCAGCGGGAGGGCGCCCCGGTCGCCGGACTGGTGACCGCCTGGGCCGACGACTCGGTGCCGTGGCTGCTCGCCCGGCCGGACGCGATGCTCGGCCGGGCCGTGGACGCGGGCGTGCCGGAAGCCGCCGGGTGTCTGACCGAGGTGGCGCAGGGCGACCCGTCGTCCCTGCTGCCGTCCCTGGTGTGCGGCGGCCGCCATCTGGGCCGTACCCGGGCACTCGCCACCCCCGACGCACGGCCCTCGGACGTCGAGGCGCTGGTGGCCCGGGCCGAGGAGCTCGCCTCGGAACGGGGTGCGGCCTCGGTCTGTTTCCCGCACACCGATGTGCGGGACACCGGCCTTGTCGCGCTGCTGGAGAGCCGGGGCTACCGGTCGCACACCTCGGCCCACTACGCCTGGCTGCCCATCCCGCCCGGGGGGTTCGACCAGTTCCTGGAGGAGATGAGCAAACACCGGCGCCGGAGGGTCCGCCTGGAACGCCGGGCGCTGGCCGAGGCCGGGGTCGAGGTCCAGCTGGAACCGCTGACCGGGAAACTGGCGCCGCGGCTCGGCGAGCTCGACTCCAACTTGCTGAAGAAGTACGGCAATCCGGCCAGTCCGGAGCACTCGGCGGGGCTGCTGAGATGGATCTCCGAGGTGATGGGCGACGACGCCATGGTCTCGGTGGCCCGCAAGGACGGCAGCATCATCGGGTTCGGCATGGTGCTGCGCTCGGCGGCCCGCGGCGAGGAGCAATGGTTCGGCCACCGTGCCGGATTCGACTACGACGCCCAGGGCAAGCTCCCGCTCTACTACGACGTCCTGTACTACCGGGTCCTCGAAGCCGCCGCCGAGGCGGGTGTCTCGGTCCTGCACGCCGGGATCGGCAGCGTCGAGGCAAAGCTCGCCCGCGGCTGTCTGGCCAGCGAGGAGCGCTCGTACCTGCTGCGCCTTCCCCGTACCCGTCCCGTACAGGAGACGACGACACGATGAGCACCGGAACCGATTCCGACACCCCGCGCACCGGCGCCGGCTGGGACGCCGGCGTGGGTTCGGTGGTCAACCGATCGGAGCGGCGCGGCGGGACGCTGCGCCTGGCCACGTCGGCCGATGTCGACTCCCTCGATCCGGCGCGCACCTACTACGTATGGGTGTGGCTGCTGCAGCGGATGCTCAACCGTACGCTCATGGCCTATCCCACCGATCCGGGCCCCGCCGGGCTCACCCCGGTCCCGGACCTGGCCGACGGTCCCGCCCTGGTGGCCGACGGCGGGCGGACCTGGACGTACCGGCTGCGGGAGAACCTGCGTTACGACGACGGTTCCCCGATCACCTCGGCCGATGTGCGCCATGCCGTGGAGCGGGTGTTCGCCCAGGACGTGCTGCCCGGCGGGCCGACCTATCTGGTGCCGCTGCTGGACGACCCCGAGCGGCCGTACCCGGGCCCGTACCGGGGCACAGGTCCGCTCCGGTCGGTGCACACCCCGGACGAGCGCACGATCGTCTTCCGTCTGAACCGGCCGTTCTCCGACTTCGACCATCTGATGGCGCAGCCCTGCGTCTCCCCGGTGCCACGGCGGGCGGACACCGGCGCCACGTACGGGAAGGATCCCAGGTGCAGCGGCCCGTACCGGATCGCCGCCCACCGGCCCGGGGAGTTCCTGCACCTGGAGCGCAATCCCTACTGGGACCGTGCCGGCGACCCGGTCAGGCCCGCCCTCCCCGACCGGGTGGAACTGGCCATCGGGATCGATGTCGACGAGCTCGACGACCGGCTGATCGCCGGGGAGTTCGACATCAATCTGGAGGGCCGGGGCCTCCAGCACGCCGCGCAGGACCGGGTCACCGTCGATGACGTGCTGCGCTCGTGCACCGACAATCCGAGGACGAGCTTCCTGCACTTCGTCTCGATCCAGCCGCACGTCCCCCCGTTCGGCGATGTGCATGCCCGGCGGGCGGTGCACCACGCCGCCGACAAGATCCTGCTCCAGCAGGCTCGCGGTGGTCCCGTCACCGGCGGCGACCTCACCACGGCGCTCTTCCCGCCCCGGCTGCCCGCTCATCAGGAGCTCGACCGCTACCCGACCGGGCCCGACCTGCGCGGCGACCTCGACGCCGCACGGGCCGAGCTCCGGGCCGCCGGACTCGCGGACGGTTTCGAAGCGGTGATCGGCACCCAGCGGGGCAAGTTCAGGCTGGTGGCCGACGCCGTCGCCGAATCTGTCGCCAGGGTCGGCATCCGCCTGACGGTCAAGGAGCTGGACGTCGCCAGCTACTTCAGCCTGGGCGCCGGATCGCCCGAGACCGTCCGCAGGCACGGGCTCGGGCTCGTCGTCACCGACTGGGGCGCCGACTTCCCCACCGAGTACGGATTCCTCGCGCCGCTCGTCGACGGCAGCCAGATCAAACCGAACGGCGGCAACTGGAACATCTCCGAACTCGACGATCCGCTGGTCAACGAGCTGATCGACCGCAGTCTGCACACCACCGACCCGGCCGGGCGCGCCCGGCTGTGGCGGGACGTCGAGCGCCGGGTGATGGACCACGCCGTGATCCTCCCCCTGGTGCACGACAAGACCCTGCACTACCGCAACCCCTGGGTCACCAACGTCTATGTCCATCCGGCCTTCGGCCTCTACGACGTACAGGCGATGGGCATCACCACCGAACGCACCGACCGGGAGAACACCGTATGAATCGCACCACCGCTGTACCGCAGTTCGCTCCGCTGACCGCGGACGACGACGAGACGGTCGGTCAGTGGCTCAGGCTGCTGGACGACTCGGTCGGGGACGTCCCCGGCAACGCGCCTGCGTGCCACACCGACATGACCGGCTCGTTGCGTTTCGCACCACCGGCCACCGAACTCGACGACTGGGTGGTGCGCCGTGACGGGCAGGTCGTCGGCGCGCTGCGCCTGGCCTTTCCGGACGGTGCGCCGGTGGCCCGGGTGGACCAGCTCCTCGTCCGTCCTGCGCTGCGCCGCCAGGGCATCGGACGGGAGCTGTTCCGTCATGCGGTCGAGTCGGCCGCCGAGCGCGGGCGTTCCGTACTGACCACGACCCTGGTGGAGGGACTGGCCGCCGGCCCGGCGCGGGACACGGGGCCGGCCGCCTTCGGCGCCGCGATGGGCGCGGTCCGCGCCCCCGTTCCGGCCGGTCTGCACCAGTGGCTCGACCTGGGACGGCACGACCCGCTGGCCGGCGGGGTGCCTGCCGTACCGGAGGGCTACTCGCTCGTCTCCTGGGACACCATCACTCCGGACGAGTTCGCGGTGCGGGTGTCGGTGCTCGAACAGTCCCTCGGCGGCGGTCCCGCCGACGCGGCCGCCCAGGAGGTCGCGACGAGTTATGCCCGGCAGTTCGAGAAGATGCGCGTCGGCCGGGGCCGGCGGGCCTATCACACCGGCGTGATCCATACGGCGAGCGGTGTGCTGGCCGGCTACACCAGTGTTTCGAAGACCACCAGCAACCCGGAATACGCGCTGCAAGGCATGACCGTCGTGCACCACGAGCACCGCGGTCACCGCCTCGGCCTGCTCCTCAAACTCGCCAATCTGGCCCGGGTACGGGTGCACGAGCCCGCGGTTCGGCTGGTGGAGACGGCGAACGCCGAGGACAACCTCCCGATGATCGCCGTCAACGCCACCATGGGTTACGTCCCTCGTGACCGCTGGGTGTCCTGGACCCGCCCGGTCGGCCCGACGGTCTGATCCGGCACCGGTCCGGGGAGGTCCCGCAAGAGGGGCGCGGAGCCTCCCCGGGCCGGTTTCCGTCGTGACCGGCCGGCCGAGGGGGTCCACCCCGTTCCGGCCAGCACACCCACGACGACCGCGGCCCCGCCGGCCAGGGACCAGCCGGTGGGCTGTTCCTTGAGCGCCAGCCAGGCGGCGACGATGCCCACGACCGGCACCAGCATGGAGTACGGCGCGACCGTGCCGGCTTCGTGGCGCCGCAGCAGCGCCGTCCAGATCCCCGAGCCGACCACGGATCCGGCCACCGCGATGTAGACGAGTGCGACCAGGCCGGGCCAGCCGTCGGCGCTGAAGGCGTGCCCGAACGACCGCCATCCGGTACCCGGCCCCTCCATCACGGCGGACAGGGCCAGCAGCGGCAGCGGCGGCACCACGGACATCCACAGGGCGAAGCGGAGCGGCCGGTCCGGCCTGGCCCGGCGACTGGCGAGGTTGCCGAACGCCCAGCCGAGCGCGGCCAGTACGGTCAGCGCGGCCGGCAGCAGCGCGGCGGTCCGTGCCCGGTCCACCACGATCACGGCCATCCCGAGCACCGCCAGGGTGATCCCGCCCAGCTGCCGGCGCGAGACCCGCTCCCCCAGGAGCAGAGCGCCGAGCAGCACCGTGAACGGTGCCGATGCCTGCACGAGCACCGAGGCCTGGCCGGACGGCATGCCCCGGTCGATGGCGAGGAAGAGCAGACCGAACTGCATCACGCCGAAGCCGAGGCCGTAGCCGAGCAGCCAGCGGAACGGCACCTGCGGACGCGGTACGAACAGCACCACGGGTACCGCGAGGACCAGGAAGCGGAGCGCGGCGAGGAAGAAGGGCGGGAAATGGTCGAGCCCGACCCGGACGGCGAGGAAGTTCAGTCCCCACAGCACGGCGACCAGTCCGGCGAGCAGCCGGTCTCCGACGTTCACCCGGCGGTCCGCTTCGCGCCGCCGAGAAGGCCGGAATCGATGACGCGTGCGCCGATTCCACGCAGCAGCAGACCGTCGCCGATCAGCCGCTGCTCGTCGGAGGCCTGCTGCAGGACCAGGACGTGTCGCACGCCCTCGTGGTCCTCCAGCAGCCAGCAGAACATCATGACGCCGGGGCAGGAACCGCCCTTGAAGATCGCTCCGGCCCAGATCTCGCTGTCGATCGCGATGCCGGGGTACTCGGTCAGGATCGATTCGACGGTACCGGTGGCGTCCCGTGCGCTGTCCTGTGCGAGTGCGGTGAGGACCTCACACACGTCGTAGGCGCTCATCCGCCAGTCGAGGCCCAGCTGGTGCACGGTCGGCCCCAGGTCGGAGCTGCGCACGGTCAGCGGCCGGGCCAGCTGTCCCAGCAGTCGCCGGCGGGCGGACTCGTCGCCCTCGGTCCAGATCTTCCGGAGCACCGGGTCGCCCCAGCCGAGCTCGAAGACCTCGCGGCTGGCCAGGAACGGGCTGAGCAGGGACGGGTCGTGGTGCCCGGAGGCCCGCACCGCCCGTTCGACCGCATCGCGGCCCAGCCGGTCGGCGATCAGATCCGCTGCCGTGTTGTCACTCATCGCGATCATCTTGCGTGCCGTCTCGCGCACCGTGACCCTGGTCCCGTCGGCCAGGTCCTGCATGTCACCGGTGGGCAGGCTGCGCAGTTCGGGCCGGATCACGACCTCGTCGTCCCATCCCAGCTCACCGTGGTCGACCGCGTGCACGAGGGCTCTCATCACGTAGAGCTTGTACGCGGAACCGGTCGGCATCGGCCGTTCGGCGGCCAGTTCGTGCAGGACGGTACGCCGCCCCCGCTCGATGCGGGCGGCAAGGAACGAACTGTCGACCCCGGGTATCCGCAGCGCCTCGTCCACGTCCGCCCAGCTGTGCACCTCGGGCACCACGGTCTCGGGCTGCATCTGCAGGATGCGGATCAGTCCGGTCGAGTCGATGATCACGCTCAGCGCGTGGCGCGTCCCGGTCGGGTCCTCCAGGGTCAACCACCCTTTGTGAGCGACGAGTCGGGTCTCGGCCAGCCTGAACGGTCCCTGGTCCCGCCAGGCGTCGAGCACCGCCGGGAAGCCCTGCGGATGCTTGTCGAGGAAGGCGGACACGAAGTGCCCGGCCAATGTCTCCTGCGAGACCGGCCGGACCCCGGTCAACAGGTCCAGCGCCCACCTCGCCTGTACGCCGAGAGGGGTGTCGTCCCGGGCGAGCGCCGACTCGGCCGCTCCCGAAGCTGATTCCACGGAACCAGGTACATCGATCATCATCGCTCCTCGTCGGCCGACCCGGCCGGAGACGGCGGCCGCACTCTGTGCGGGAATGGCGGTGCGCATGGCCGGCGCCCCATCGCGCCCGGCCGGCTCAGCTCTCCACGACCTCGATCGCCCCGCACGGACACAACTCGGCACAGGTGGCGGCCGCTTCGTGCAGTTCAGCCGGCGGGTGGGGGCTGAGCAGGATCACGGTTCCGGTGTCGGGGTCCTGGTCGAAGACGTCCGGTGCGTTCGCCGCGCACCGGCCTGTTCCGCAGCATGCGGCCGGATCGACCGTCACCGTCATGCCGAAGCCGCCGCTCACCAGGACACCGGGAGGGAGCCGAGGCCGTAACTCGACACCTCGTGCCGGAAGTCGAGCTCCTCGAACGGCACGGCCAGCCTGGCGCCGGGCATCCAGCGCATGACGGCCGCGAGCATCTCCTCGATCTCCACCTTGGCGAGCCACTGCCCCAGGCACTGATGGATGCCATGCCCGAAGGCCAGATGGCGGCGGGCGTCACGATGCGGGTCCAGGGTGTCGGGCGACGCGAAGAGCGACTCGTCACGGTTGCCCGCCGAGAGGGAGAGCACCACGCCTTCACCGGCCCTGATCAGTACGTCCCCGAGCTGGACGTCCTCGACGGCGGCGCGTGCCAGACCGTTCTGCACGATGGAATGGAACCGCAGCAACTCCTCGACGGCGTCCGGCAGCAGCCCCTCGTCCGCACGCAGCGCGGCGGCCAGACCCTCGTCGGTGACCAGGCTGAGCATACTGAGGCCGGCCTGGCTGGTCGTCGTTCCGTGACCGGCCACCAGCAGCAGGCGGCACATCGGCACCAGTTCACCGACGGTCAGGTTGCCTGTCCGCACCTGGTCGACCACCAGGCGGCTGACCAGGTCGTCTCCCGGGTCGCCGACGCGTGACTCGACGAGCCGGCGCAGGTGGTCGTCCAGTTCGTCGCGGGCTGCCGCCACCTGGTCGGGGGTGTATCCGCGGTCGATGAGGATCGCGCTACGGCTCTCGATGAGGTCCCGGCTCCCCGCATCCACTCCGAAAAGCAGCGCGATCACGCGCGACGGCACCGGGATCGCCACGTCCGCCACGAGATCCACCGGCCCTCCACCGGCCGTCAGTTCCTTGAGGATCCCGTCGAGCATCTCCCGGAGCACCGGACGCATGGCCTCGGCCCTGCGAGCCAGGAAGTCGCGGGTGAGCATGGACCTCAGCCGTGAGTGGTCGGGGTCGTCCATGCGGATGAACGATGCCGAGTGCGGCTGCGCACGCACCAGTTGGGAGGTACGGGTCATCATCGGGAAGCCGGGGGCGCTGGTGACCGCGGTGAACCTTCGGTCACCGAGGACGGCGCGGACGTGGCCGTGGGCCGTCACGAGCCACACCTGGCTGCCGTCCCACATGGTCACCCGGCTCGCGGCCGGCCCGGCCCGCAACTCGGCGAGCTGCGGCGGCGGATCGATCGGGCAGCCGCGCCGCATCGGGTACGACGGTGCCGCCTCCCCCTCACGGAGCGCTGCATCGTTCTGAGTCATCTTCCACCTATCGCTGCGCACGGGTCGTGCCGACGTGATGTCTCCGTCACAATCTGCCGGGCCCGGAAGGGCGTGTCCGCGCCTGCGGGCCCGGCCTGCATAACCAGCCGGAAACACACATAGCCCGGGGCGCCGGAAAGGATTCACCGGGCCGTGGCCCGGCTGGTAGCTTCCCCGCGTCCACCCGTCCGGCGATTCCGCTTCCGCGGCACCCGCCCGCACCGCGTGCCCGAAACCAGGGGAGAATCATGCCCTCAGCACTGCAGGGAAAAGTCGCTCTCGTCACCGGTGCCAGCTCGGGTATCGGTGAGGCCACCGCGCGTGTGCTGGCCGCCGAGGGCGCCTCGGTCGCCATCGCGGCACGCCGCGCGGACCGGCTCGAAGCACTGCGGGCGGAGCTGGAGGCGCTCGGCGCCGACGTGCACGTCCTGCCTCTGGACGTCAGGGACGAGACGGCGGTCCACGACGCCGTGCGCTCGACCGTCGAGACCCTGGGCGGGCTCGACGTGCTGGTCAACAGCGCCGGAGTCATGCTCCTCGGTCCCGTCGAGGGTGCCGACACGACGGACTGGATCCGCATGATGGACATCAATGTCATGGGGCTGATGTACATGACCCATGCCGCCCTCCCCCACCTCCTGAGGAGCGGCGGGACGGTCGTGCAGATCTCCTCGATCGCGGCTCGTGTGGTGGGCCGGGGCAGCGCGGTCTACAACGCCAGCAAGTTCGCCGTGAACGGGTTCAGCGAGGGCCTGCGCCAGGAGGTCACCGAGCGCGGCATGCGGGTGGTCGTCATCGAGCCGGGGACGGTCGCCACCGAGCTGCGCGAACACATCACCCATGCCCCGTCGAAGGCCGCCATCGAGGAGCGGGTGAGCAAGATCCGCCAGTTGCACAGCACCGATATCGCCGAGGCAGTGCGCTATGCGGTGACCGCCCCCTCCCATGTGACGGTCAACGAGATCTTCATCCGCCCGACCGACCAGGCCTGACGAAGCGTCAATTCGCGCACGTGGAAAGGGAGCGGCCCGCCGGTGCGAGGAAGGGCGGGCGCGCGGCGGGCGCCGGGACGCGGCTCAGGCGGACAGGGCGGGGATGATCCGGGCGCCGTAGGCGTCGATCGTCGCCTCCCGCGCATCGTGCATGTTGTAGACCGCGAACTGGTCGACGCCCAGATCGCGCAGGATCTGGAGCTTCTCGATGTGCGCCTCGGCGGGACCCAGCAGGCAGAACCGGTCGACGATCTCGTCGGGGACGAACGTGGTGTCGGGGTTCCCGGCACGGCCGTGGTGGCTGTAGTCGTATCCAGACCGCCCCGCGATGTACTCGGTCAGGGCCTCGGGGACCAGACCGGAGTGTTCGCCGTACCGGGACACCAGGTCCGCGACGTGGTTGCCGACCATGCCGCCGAACCAGCGGCACTGCTCGCGGGCGTGGCCGAGGTCGTCGCCCACGTAGGCGGGCGCGGCCACACAGATGGTCACGGAGTCCGGGTCGCGGCCCGCCTGTGCCGCCGCGTCCCGTACCGTCTTGATCATCCATTCGGTGAGGAACGGATCGGCGAGCTGCAGGATGAAACCGTCGGCCTTCTGTCCGGCGAGGGCAAGCGCCTTCGGACCGTACGCGGCCATCCAGACGGGCAGTCTGCCGTCCTTCACCCAGGGGATCCGCACCTGCTGCCCGTCGACGGCCGCCTCCCGGCCCTCGGCGAGGTCGCGGATGACGTCGATGGCCTCGCCGAGGCGGGCCAGGGTGTTGGGCTTCCGTCCGGCGACTCGCATCGCCGAGTCCCCGCGGCCGATGCCGCAGACGGTGCGGTTGCCGTACATGTCGTTGAGAGTGGCGAAGGTGGAGGCGGTGACCTCCCAGGTGCGGGTGCCCGGGTTGGTGACCATGGGGCCGACGACCAGGCGTTCGGTGTGTTCGAGGATCCGGCTGTAGATGACGAACGGCTCCTGCCAGAGCACCGCCGAGTCGAAGGTCCAGCCGTAGCGGAAACCGTTGCGTTCGGCGCGGCGCATCAGGCCGACGACGGCCGAGGCGGGCGGATCGGTCTGGAGGACGAGTCCGAAGTCCATGGCGGGTACTCCTAGTCCAGATACTGGCTGGTGGCGCGCGGGGTGTAGCAGCCGTGGCCGGCACGGCCGGTGAACTTCCGCTGGTCGATGACGACTTCGCCGCGCGAGAGGACGGTCTCCACCTGCCCGGTGATCCGCCGCCCCTCGTACGCCGAGTAGTCGACGTTCATGTGATGGGTCGTGGCGGAGAGGGTCTGCTGGGCCTGCGGGTCGTAGATGACGACGTCGGCGTCGGCGCCCGGGGCGATGGTGCCCTTCTTCGGGTAGAGGCCGAACATCCGGGCCGGGGAGGCGCAGGCGATCTCGATCCAGCGGCGGCGGGAGATGTGGCCGTCCACGACCGCCTGATGGAGCAGGTCCATCCGGTTCTCCACGCCCGGCATGCCGTTGGGAATCTTCGAGAAGTCGCCGCGGCCCATCTCCTTCTGGCCGGAGAAGCAGAACGGGCAGTGGTCGGTGGAGACGACCTGGAGTTCGTTGTTCCGCAGCCCCCGCCAGAGCGCCTCCTGGTGCTCCCTGGGCCGCAGCGGGGTGGAACAGACGTACTTCGCGCCTTCGAAGTCCGGCTCGGCGAGGTTGTCGGTGGAGAGGAAGAGGTACTGCGGACAGGTCTCTCCGAAGACCGGAAGACCCTTGTGCCGAGCGGCCGCCAGTTCGGCGACCGCCTCGTCGGCGGAGACGTGCACGACGTACAGCGGGGACCCGGCGACCCGGGCGAGCTGGATGGCACGGTGGGTGGCCTCGGCCTCCAGCGCGACCTTGCGGACATCGCCGTGGTAGCGCGGGTCGGTGCGGCCGGCGGCCAGCGCCTGCTCGACGAGGACGTCGATCGCGATGCCGTTCTCGGCATGCATCATGATCAGCCCACCGTTGCCCGCGGCCTGTTGCATGGCGCGCAGGATCTGGCCGTCGTCGCTGTAGAAGACACCGGGATAGGCCATGAACAGCTTGAAGGAGGTGACGCCCTCCGCGACCAGCAGATCCATCTCCCTGAGCGTGGATTCGTTCACGTCGGAGAGGATCATGTGGAAGCCGTAGTCGATGGCGCAGTTGCCGTCGGCCTTCGCATACCAGGCGTCGAGCCCTTCGCGGACCGCGCGCCCCACACTCTGGATGGCGAAGTCGACGATCGTCGTGGTGCCGCCCCAGGCGGCCGCCCTGGTCCCGGTCTCGAAGGTGTCGGCCGCGCAGGTGCCGCCGAACGGCATCTCCATGTGGGTGTGTGCGTCGACACCGCCTGGAATGACGTACTTGCCGGTGGCGTCGATGGTCCGGTCGGCGGTCCAGCCCGCGGCCGCGTCGGTGCCGTGCGCGGCCAGTGCGGCGATGCGGCCGCCCTCGATGAGTACGTCGGCGTGGAGTTCGTCGGACGCGGTGACGACGAGGCCGCCGTGGATGACGGTGCGACTCATGTACCCCTCCTCGGTGTGCGGAATGGGTCTACGCACGTAGACAAAGTGCGTGTTGAAGAACGTAGAAGTGGGTTACCCACTGTGGCAATACCACTGCGGTCCACCGCTGAAGACGTTTCCGTGTCCGGACATGGCGTACACCGTCGGCCCAAAGCGCACCCCCGTCGCGCGGCCGGGCCGCGTCCGGGGACGGAACCCGGAGGCGGGCGGGACGGGGGCGGGCGGGACGGGGGCGGCCCCCGCGGCCGGGCGGGGCCGGCCTGCGGGCTTCGCCCCGCGCCTCAGTCCACTTCCCGCAGCGCGTCGGCGAGGATCGCCGCACCTTCCTCCGCCTCGGCGATGGACAGCGACATCGGCGGGGCGATCCGCAGCACGCTGGTGTTGTGACCACCGCCCTTGCCGATGAGCAGGCCGCCCTCCCGGGCTGCTTCGAGCACGGCGGCCGCCGCGTCCGGATCGGCCTCGTCGGTGCCCGGCTTCACCAACTCGATGCCGATCATCAGGCCCCGGCCGCGCACCTCCCGTACGCGCTCCGAGCCTGCGCCGACCGCCCGCAGCCGCTCGATGAGCAGCCCACCCACGCGCCGGGCGTTGCCCTGGAGGTCGTGCTCCAGGAGGTACGAGAGGTTGGCGAGGCCCGCCGCCATGGTGACCGGGGAGCCGCCGAAGGTCGAAATGGAGTTCGCGTCCAGGCAGTTCATGACCTCGGCGCGGGCGACCACGCCACCGATCGACATGCCGTTGCCGATGCCCTTGGCGAAGGTGAGGATGTCCGGCGGGCCGCTTCGGCCGTGCGCCTGCCAGCCCCAGAAGTGTTCACCGGTGCGGCCCCAGCCGGTCTGCACCTCGTCGGAGATCCACAGAATGCCGTGCCGGTTCAGCACCTCCCGGAACGCCGCGAACAGACCGTCCGGCGGCGAGGTGAACCCGCCGACGCCCTGAATGGGCTCCGCGATCAGCGCGGCCGCGCCGCGGGTGTGACCGAGCAGATCCTCCAGATCGGCCACGCACGCCTTGATGAACTGTGCGTCGCTGAGCTCCGCGTACGGGCCACGGCCGCGGACCCCGCCGTGGATGTACAGCGTCTGCAGTGGGGACAGACTCGTCGGCGACCAGGAGCGGTTGCCGGTGATGCCGACGGTCGAGAACGACCTGCCGTGGTAGCTGTTGCGCATCGCGAGGATCTGGTTCGACCCGCGGTACGTGGTGGCCAGCAGCAGAGCCGTGTCGTTGGCCTCGGTACCCGAGGTCGTGAAGAACACTCGGGCGTCGGGGATGCCGGAGAGCGTGGCGATGCGCTCGGCCAGGTCGACCATCGGCCGGTTGAGGTAGAGCGTCGACGAATGGATGATCCGGCCGGCCTGCTCGGTGACCGCCTTCGTCACTTCGGGCAGGGCGTGGGCGGTCATCGTGGTGAGGATGCCGCCGAAGAAATCGAGGTAGCGCCTGCCGTCCGAGTCCCAGACGTGACGGCCCTCCCCGTGGGTGATCTCCAGCGGGTGCCGGTAGTAGAGGGCGAGCCAGTCGGGGCTGACGGCGAGGTGACGCTGGTGGAGACTGCTCACGGCTCCACCAGTCCTTCGTACGCGTCCGGGCGGCGGTCCCGGTAGAACGCCCACTGCTGACGCACCTCTTCGATGAGCCCGAAGTCGAGGTCCCGGACGAGGAGTTCCTCTTCCTTGTCGCTCGCCACATCCCCGACGAACTGGCCGCGCGGATCGACGAAGTAGCTGGTGCCGTAGAAGTCGTTGTCGCCGTACTCCTCCTGGCCGACACGGTTGATCGCGGCGACGAAGTACTCGTTGGCGACGGCGGATGCGGGCTGTTCCAGCTGCCAGAGATAGCTGGAGAGGCCGCGCGAGGTCGCGGACGGGTTGTACACCAACTGGGCGCCGTTGAGTCCGAGTTGTCGCCAGCCCTCCGGGAAGTGCCGGTCGTAGCAGATGTAGACGCCGACCTTGCCGACGGCGGTGTCGAAGACCGGCCAGCCGGCGTTGCCGGGCTTGAAGTAGTACTTCTCCCAGAACCCCTTGACCTGGGGGATGTGGTGCTTGCGGTACTTGCCGAGGTACGAGCCGTCGGCGTCGATCACGGCGGCGGTGTTGAAATAGAAGCCGGACTGCTCGATCTCGAAGACCGGGACGACGATCACCATGCCCGTCTCACGGGCGAGCTCCTGCATGCGCCGGACGGTCGGCCCGTCCGGGACGGCCTCGGCCCAGCGGTAGTGCTCGGGCTCCTGCACCTGGCAGAAGTAGGGGGCGTTGAACACCTCCTGGAAGCCGATGATCTTCGCCCCCTGGCGGGCGGCCTCGCGAGCATGTTCCTCATGCTTGGCGATCATGGATTCGGTGTCGCCGGTCCAGGTCGCCTGGACGAGTGCGGCGCGTACGACGTGGGACATGAGCTGCTCCTTCGACGCGGCGTCAGAGAGCCTCTACGTGTTTTCTACGCACGTAGATTCGGTGCACAGGAGGAGAACGTAAGCCCCGCCACACGGTGGGGCAAGACCATCGCCGTGAACCGGCTGAGTCGATCACGTTTCGCACCCGTGCGGTCCACACACGCACTCCCACTTCTCAAAATGGAAAATGCTTTTCATCCTGAGACCATATGGTCGACATGGGGACACGCATGAGGCCGTCGGCCCGGCGTCCGGGTTCCTGCCCCTGGAGTTCCGGCGGACATGTCCTTGGGTGGGTGTGGGGGTTGTGGGTGGGGTGTGGTGGTGGGGCGGCGTGTGCCGACGTGGTGTCGGGGTCGCCGCCCCTGGGGGTGGGTGGTGGGGTTGTGGGGGGGTGGTCCGCGTGGTCATGGGGGTTACTTGGGGTCGCTGTTGAATTTCGAGGTTGCCCAGAGGTAGCCGAGGACGGCGAGGCCCAGGCACCAGGCGATCGCGAGCCAGGCGTTGTTGCCGATCTCGGTGCCGAGGAGCAGGCCGCGCAGGGTTTCGATGGCGGGGGTGAAGGGCTGGTATTCGGCGATCGGCTGGAACCAGCCGGGCATCGCGTC
>NZ_JBHVWN010000002.1:0-3166 GCF_042882275.1 Streptomyces sp. NPDC058231
CGGGCGGGTGTTTTCCCTCAACGCCCCCTTAAACCTCCCCTTATTCACCCCCATATCCGCCGCGGGCGGGGCTCCCCGGGGGCTTCGCGGCGCGCGGCGCGGCATCGGGATCCGGCTCAGCGGGCCGTCTGCGTGTGGACGTACTCGACGAGCCGGGTCAGCGCGTCCGGGTCGGTCGTCGGCATCACGCCGTGACCCAGGTTGAAGATGTGTCCCTCCAGACCCGCGGCCGCGTCCAGCACCTCGCGCGCCTTGGCCTCCACCGTCGCCGTCGGCGCGAACAGCACCGCGGGGTCGAGGTTGCCCTGGAGCGCCTTGCCGGGTCCGACCCGGCGCGCACCCTCGTCCATCGGGACCCGCCAGTCGACACCGACGACGTCCGCGCCGGCCTCGCCCATCAGCCCGAGCAGTTCACCGGTGCCGACGCCGAAGTGGATGCGCGGGACACCGTACGCGGCGACGGCTTCGAAGACCTTCGCGGACGCGGGCATCACCGAGCGCCGATAGTCGGCGGGTGCGAGGGCTCCCACCCAGGAGTCGAAGAGCTGCACGGCCGAGGCACCCGCCTCGATCTGCACCTTCAGGAACGCTCCGGTGATCTCGGCGAGCCGGTCGAGCAGCTCGGCCCAGAGCTCCGGCTCACCGTGCATCATCGCCTTGGTGCGCTCGTGGCCGCGGGACGGGCCGCCCTCCACGAGATAGCTCGCGAGGGTGAACGGCGCACCGGCGAACCCGATGAGCGGCGTGGACCCCAGCTCTGCGGTGAGCATGCCGATGGCCTCGGTGACGTAGTGGACGTCCTCCGGCGTGAGGTCGCGCAGCCGGGCCAGGTCGGCGCGGGTACGGATCGGGTCGGCGATGACCGGACCGACGCCGGGCTTGATGTCGAGTTCGATCCCGATGGCCTTCAGGGGCACGACGATGTCGCTGTAGTAGATCGCCGCGTCGACCTTGTGGCGGCGGACGGGCTGCAGGGTGATCTCCGTGACGAGCTCCGGCATCATGCAGGAGTCGAGCATCGCGATGCCCTCGCGCACCTTCAGGTACTCGGGCAGCGAGCGCCCCGCCTGACGCATGAACCAGACCGGCGTGTGCGGCACGGGCTCGCGCCGGCATGCCTTCAGGAACGCCGACTCGTGAGTGGCGGAGGTCTTCGTCTGCTGGCCCGAGGGGCTGTCGTTGGCGCTCACGCACAGAATCTTCGCATGAAGCGGTAAGGAGCCGAGCCCCGCGTGGGTGTCCCTCCCTGCGCCAGGCTCCGGTTCCGCCTACTCTTCCCCGCATGGCTCCGGCTCAGGGACAATTTTCCGAACATTCCGATGGCGCTGACAGCAAGGACAGTGCGGAGGGTAGTTCCGTCCCGCCCGCGTTCCGGTCGGCGGTGGACGCGCTGCGCTCCGCACGGCTCCGCGCCGAGCTGCAGGTGGAGCCGACCCGGCCGCCCCAGCGCCTCGCCCCGCACGCCTATGCCCTGGAGGCGGCGGTCGTCGGCGACGACGACGAGGATCTCGCCGACGGCCGACTGGTGCTCCTGCACGATCCGGCCGGGCACGACGCCTGGCACGGCGTGTTCCGGCTGGTGACGCTGGTACGTGCCGAACTGGAGCCGGAGATGGCGTCCGACCCGCTGCTGCCGGAGGTGTGCTGGTCCTGGCTGACCGGTGCGCTGGAGGCGCGCGGCCTCTCGTACGGGGAGGCGGGCGGCACGGTCACCCGGGCCGGTTCGCACTACTTCGGGACGCTGTCCGAGCGGCGTCCGGCGACCCAGATCGAGATCCGGGCCTCCTGGACGCCGCGCGAGGGGCGCGGCGGGGTCCCGGACACGGCGTCCCATCTGGCGGCGTGGGGGGATCTGCTGTGCCAGATCGCCGGTCTGCCGCCGTCGGGTGCGGCCGACGCCGCGGTGGTGACGCTGCCGCAGCGGCGCGGCCCCCACGTGCCGTAGCCGGATCCGCACGGCTCCCCCCCCGGCCCCGGAGGCGTTCCCGGCCGGGCCGTCCGCGCGCCCTTCCGAGGGCGGATTTCCGTCGCGCCGGTTCCGCACACCTGCCCCGCGTCCGGTTCCCATGTGTACGCACCGTGCAAGAGGCCGCCCGCATTCCCGAGGCCGGACCAGTTTCGGTAACGCTGTGTCACAGGTATCGCACAGGCACCGGCATTCTTTTCGTACAATCGATCGCCCGTCCGATTTGCCCGAATTGTTACTCACCAAATCGTGATCTTCCTCTAAAGGAGGACGGGTCTGCTGCCGAAGAGGTCAATGACCCTTCAAGCACGGTTCGCCCCGGCTTCATCCCCGAGCCGGCCCGTCCCGCCACTCCCCAGGAGGCCTGGTGTCCGTTCTCCTAGAGCAGCCCGCAAGCCTGGTCGCCTACCGCCCGAACAAGCCGACGGCCATGGTCGTCGTGGCCGACCCGCGCGTCCGTTCCACCGTCACCCGCCATCTGTGGGCACTCGGAGTACGTGACGTCATCGAGGCGTCGTCCATCGCGGAGGCCCGTCCCCGCGTCGCCAACCCGCGCGACATCTGTGTTGCCGACGTCCATCTGCCCGATGGTTCCGGGCTGACCCTGCTGTCCGAAACCCGAGCCGCCGGCTGGCCGAACGGCCTCGCCCTGTCCGCCGCCGATGACATCGGCGCCGTGCGCAACGCCCTCGCGGGCGGCGTGAAGGGCTACGTCGTCACCGGCACCCGCACCAACATCGGCCACCCCACCCGTCCCGGCGTCGCTCCCATCGGCGCCAATGCCGCCCGTATGCACCGCCGGCCCCCCGGCACCCCGAGCCACCCGGGCGGCTACCGCGAACTGTCCGGCCGCGAGGTGGAGGTGCTCCGGCTGGTCGCCGAAGGTCAGTCCAACAAGGCCATCGGCGTCTCCATGGGGCTGTCCGCCCTGACCGTCAAGAGTCATCTCGCCCGCATCGCCCGCAAGCTCGGCACCGGAGACCGCGCCGGAATGGTCGCCGTGGCCCTGCGCACGGGCATCATCCACTGACCCCGCGCACCGGCCGGCCGTCCAGGGATACGGGTCCGGCTGGTTTACATTCATCGGCGCCCGTCGACTGGTCCACCCGCCCGCGGGGGCCGGGGCGAAACCGAAAAACAATTGACGAGAGCCCCGCCCCCAAACGGGGTGGTTTAAAAAAAAGTAGCGGCGCCCCCGGG
>NZ_JBHVWN010000002.1:3176-4777 GCF_042882275.1 Streptomyces sp. NPDC058231
CTTGTTGGTGGTCTCTTTTTTTTTTAAATCATAATTCCCCGGTAGGGGGGTGGGTATTTTTTAATTTCCGGGGCGCCGGTCTAGCCACGGTCCCCCCGCCGCGCGCCGTGCATACACAGATATCCTTGACACGTGACCGACGCCCAAGAGACCGCAGCAGACACTTCACTGCGAACCACCGGGGGCGCTCCCCCGGACGACGTCGCCCCGGCGCCGATCCCCTTGCTCGAACCTCGCGAGGGCATTCCCCCGGTGGCGGCCTCCGACGACGCCCTGGCCCGGGTGGTCGCGGCTTTCGCCGCGGGCACCGGCCCCGTCGCCGTCGACGCCGAGCGCGCATCCGGTTACCGCTACGGCCAGCGCGCCTACCTCGTACAGCTGCGCCGCGAAGGCGCGGGCAGCGCGCTGATCGACCCGGTCGGCTGCCCCGATCTGTCCTCGCTCGGCGAGGCGCTGCAAGACAGCGAGTGGATCCTGCACGCCGCCACCCAGGACCTGCCCTGTCTGCGCGAAATAGGAATGACCCCCACCGGGCTCTTCGACACGGAGCTCGCCGGGCGGCTCGCCGGCTTCCCGCGCGTCGGCCTCGGCGCCATGGTCGAGAGCGTGCTCGGTTACGCGCTGGAGAAGGGGCACTCCGCCGTCGACTGGTCCACCCGCCCGCTGCCCGACCCCTGGCTGCGTTACGCCGCCCTCGACGTCGAGCTGCTGATCGATCTGCGCAACGCCCTGGAGGAGGAGCTCGACCGACAGGGCAAGCTGGAGTGGGCGCAGGAGGAATTCGACGCGATCGCCTCGGCACCGCCCGCTCCCCCGCGCAAGGACCCGTGGCGCCGCACGTCCGGCATGCACAAGGTGCGCCGCCGCCGTCAGATGGCGGCCGTACGGGAGCTGTGGAACGCCCGTGACCAGGTCGCGCAGCGCCGCGACATCTCGCCCGGCAAGGTGCTGGGCGACGCCGCGATCGTGGAGGCCGCGCTCGCACTGCCGACCGATGTCCAGGCACTGACCGCCCTGCCGGGCTTCGGCCATCGCATGGGACGACGTCAGCTGGAGCAGTGGCAGGCGGCCGTCGAGCGGGCCAAGGCGCTGCCCGAGGCCGAGCTCCCGCAGCCCGGCCAGCCTCTCGCGGGCCCGCCCCCGCCGCGTTCCTGGGCGGACAAGGACCCGGCGGCCGCGGCCCGGCTCTCGGCGGCCCGCGCCGCGGTGTCCGAGCTCGCCGAGCGGCTGAACATGCCGCAGGAGAACCTGATCACTCCGGACACGGTGCGCCGGATCTGCTGGGAGCCGCCGAAGAACCCGACGCCCGGCGCGGTGGAGGACTCGCTCGCGGGGTACGGTGCGCGGCGCTGGCAGGTCGAGCAGGTCACGCCGTTGCTGGTGCGCGCGCTGGCCTCGGCCGCCTGAGCCCTTCTCCGGGGTCGAAATCGGGCCAGGTTGCGAGAACCTCGGCCCCGCACAGCCCTCGAACGCCGGGGGGGGCCCCCCCGGTGGGCCCCCCCGGGGTTGGGGGGGGGGGGCGCGGCGGGCGTGGGGGGGGGTAAAGGCGGGCGGCCCGCGGGGGCCGGTGTGTGCGTCGGCCCGCCCCCCCGGGGGGGAGG
>NZ_JBHVWN010000002.1:4787-142638 GCF_042882275.1 Streptomyces sp. NPDC058231
CCCGCACCGCCCTCGAACGCCGGCGGGGCCCACCGAGTGGGCCCGACCGGCGTTCGGCGTGTGCGGACCGTCCGGCGTCCGGGGAGGAATCGGCCGTCCGGCCGGCTGCGCCGTGTGTGACCTTCGCCGCTCCCGCCGTGGGGGGTGGGCAGTCTGGTTACTCGCAAGTAGCATGATGGTGGCGGCGCACTTCCGGGTGCGCCGCGCAGCAGTGCCATCCCGCACCCTGGAGGAGAGCCATCGTGCCTCGTACCATCCGGGACGTCGTCTTCGTCGACGGCGTCCGCACCCCGTTCGGCAAAGCGGGCCCGAAGGGCATCTACCACGAGACCCGCGCCGACGATCTCGTCGTGAAGGCCATCCGGGAGCTGCTGCGCCGCAACCCGGAACTGGACCCGGCCCGTATCGACGAGGTCGCCATCGCCGCGACCACCCAGATCGGCGACCAGGGTCTGACGCTGGGCCGTACCGCCGGAATCCTGGCCGGTCTGCCGCAGTCCGTCCCCGGTTATTCGATCGACCGCATGTGTGCGGGCGCCCTGACCGCCGTCACGTCGACGGCCGGTTCCATCGCCTTCGGCGCGTACGACGTCGTCGTCGCCGGCGGTGTCGAGCACATGGGCCGCCACCCGATGGGCGAGGGCGTGGACCCGAACCCGCGCTTCGTGTCGGAGAAGCTGGTCGACGAGTCCGCCCTGTTCATGGGCATGACCGCGGAGAACCTGCACGACCGCTACCCGCAGATCACCAAGGCCCGCGCCGACGAGTACGCGGTCCGCTCGCAGGAGAAGGCCGCCAAGGCGTACGCCAACGGCAAGATCCAGCAGGACCTGGTGCCGGTCTCCGTGCGCCGTACCAACGCCGAGGCCGGCGAGACGGGCTGGGGCCTGGTCACCGCCGACGAGCCGATGCGTCCGGGCACCACGCTGGAGTCCCTGGCCGGTCTGAAGACCCCGTTCCGCCCCCACGGCCGCGTCACCGCCGGTAACGCCGCGGGGCTCAACGACGGCGCCACCGCCTCCCTGCTCGCCGCCGAGGACGTCGCCCGCGAGCTCGGCCTCCCGGTCAAGATGCGCCTCGTCTCGTACGCCTTCGCCGGTGTCGAGCCGGAGGTCATGGGCTACGGTCCGATCCCCGCGACGGAGAAGGCTCTCGCCAAGGCCGGGCTGACGATCGGTGACATCGGTCTCTTCGAGATCAACGAGGCGTTCGCCGTGCAGGTGCTCGCCTTCCTCGACCACTACGGCATCGCCGACGACGACGCGCGCGTCAACCAGTACGGCGGCGCCATCGCCTACGGCCACCCGCTGGCCTCGTCCGGTGTGCGTCTGATGACGCAGCTGGGCCGGCAGTTCGAGGAGCAGCCGCAGGTCCGCTACGGCCTGACCACCATGTGCGTCGGCTTCGGCATGGGCGCGACGGTCATCTGGGAGAACCCGAACTTCGACGGAGGCAACGCGTGAGCGAGCGCAGCGAGCGAACGGACAAGAGGTGCAGCCTGAGCGAATGCTGGGCCGAGCGAAGCGAGGGTCAGGCATGAGCTCCACCACTGAACTTCTGAAGGGCGCAGCCGAGCTGTTCCCGGGCGAGGTCGTCACGCAGGCGCACGTACGCCACCTCGACCTGCCGGCGGGCGCGGGCAGGTTCGCCCTCATCACGCTGGACAACGGCCTGGACCACACCAAGCCGACCACCTTCGGACCGCAGTCGCTGGCGAACCTGAACGCCGCCGTCGACCAGGTCGAGAAGGAGGCCGCCGAGGGTGCGATCGCCGGTATCGGCATCACCGGCAAGCCGTTCATCTTCGCCGTCGGCGCCGACCTCAAGGGCGTCGAGCTGCTGAAGAACCACGACGACGCGCTCGCCATCGGCAAGGGCGGCCACGACGTCTTCCGCCGCCTCTCCGGCCTCGCGGTCCCGACGTTCGCGTACTACAACGGCGCGGCGATGGGCGGCGGCGTCGAGGTCGGTCTGCACTGCTCGTACCGCACCGTCTCCAAGGCGCTGCCCGCGTTCTCGCTGCCCGAGGTCTTTCTCGGCCTGGTCCCCGGCTGGGGCGGCTGCGCCCTGCTGCCGAACCTGATCGGCGCCGACCGCGCGGTCTCGGTGATCATCGAGAACTCGCTGAACCAGAACCGTCAGCTCAAGGGCAAGCAGGTCTTCGAGCTCGGGATCGCCGACGCCCTCTTCGAGGGTGCGGACTTCCTGGAGCAGTCGCTGATCTGGACCGCGGACGTGCTGAACGGCACGGTCACGGTGGAGCGCCCCGAGGTCGACCGCGGTGACGCCTGGGACCAGGCCGTCGCCCGTGGCCGGGCCATCGCCGACTCCAAGGTGCACGGCGCAGCCCCGGCCGCGTATCGCGCGCTGGAGATCATCGCCGCGGCGAAGGACGGCGACCTGAGCGCCGGCTTCGACGCCGAGGACCAGGCGCTCGCGGACCTGATCATGGGCGGCGAGCTGCGCTCCGGGATCTACGCCTTCAACCTGGTCCAGAAGCGCGCGAAGCGCCCGGCCGGTGCCCCGGACAAGAGCCTGGCCCGCCCGGTCACCAAGGTCGGTGTCGTCGGCGCTGGCCTGATGGCCTCGCAGCTGGCGCTGCTCTTCCTGCGCCGCCTGGAGGTGCCGGTCGTGCTGACCGACATCGACCAGGAGCGCGTCGACAAGGGTGTCGGCTACGTCCACGCCGAGATCGAGAAGCTGCTGGGCAAGAGCCGGATCAACCAGGACAAGGCCAACCGCCTGAAGGCCCTGGTCTCCGGTGTGCTGGACAAGGCCGAGGGCTTCTCCGACGCCGACTTCATCATCGAGGCGGTCTTCGAGGAGATCGGCGTCAAGCAGCAGGTGTTCGCGGAGGTCGAGGCGGTCGCCCCGGCGCACGCGATCCTCGCCACCAACACCTCGTCCCTCTCGGTCACCGAGATGGCGTCGAAGCTGCAGCACCCCGAGCGGGTCGTCGGCTTCCACTTCTTCAACCCGGTCGCGATCCTGCCGCTGCTGGAGATCGTCCGCGGCGAGCAGACCGACGACGCCTCGCTGGCCACGGCGTTCGGTGTGGCGCGGAAGCTGAAGAAGACCGCGGTGCTGGTGAAGGACGCCCCGGCGTTCGTCGTCAACCGCATCCTCACCCGCTTCATGGGCGAGATCCAGAACGTGATCGACGAGGGCACCCCGGTCGCGGTCGCGGAGAAGGCCATCGAGCCCCTCGGCCTGCCGATGTCCCCGCTGGTGCTGCTGGAGCTGGTCGGCCCGGCCATCGGTCTGCATGTCTCCGAGACCCTGAACCGCGCCTTCCCGGAGCGCTTCACCGTCTCCGAGAACCTCGCAGCGGTCGTCAAGGCCGGCAAGCGCGGCTTCTACGTCTACGACTCCGGCAAGCCGGAGCTGGACCCGGAGGTCGCCGCGCTTCTCCAGCAGGGCGACGTCGTCCTGTCCGAGGAGCAGGTCCGCGACCGCGTCCTGGACGCGGTGGCGCAGGAGATCGGTCTGATGCTGGACGAAGGCGTCGTCGCCGAGGCCCAGGACATCGACCTCTGCCTGATCACCGGTGCGGGCTGGCCCTTCCACCTGGGCGGCATCACGCCGTACCTGGACCGTGAGGGCGTCTCGGAGCGGGTCACGGGCAAGAAGTTCCTGGACCAGGGCGTGGCGAGCGTTCCGGCGTAACACCACTGCCCGGCGACGGAGGGTGCGGCTCGCAGGACGGGCCGCACCCTCCGTGCGTCGACCGGGCCGTCCGGACTCGACGGGGTGGTGACAGAATGTCCGGTCTCATCCCTGAGGTGGACGGTGTTCCGTCCCTGAGCAGAGACGGCGGTCACCGTCAGGCATGGCACGTACCGGCAGTCTCATCGGGCGCAGAGCACTGATCGTCGCGTGCGCCGGCACCGTGATCGCGGCCGCCGGAGGCGTTCTGCTGCCGCGCGGACCCGACCCCGATCCGCAGGACGACGGCAGACCCGCGGGACCGGTCGGACTCTTCGACGTCTCCGCGGCGTCGGAACTGCTGCCGCCCAGCCCGCTGCACCATGTCTCCGGCCCGCAGTCGGTCTCGTACGGCGACGGGTCCGGCACGGTGTACGCGCTCCAGGTCGTACCGGCCTCGGTCCGGCTGCCCGACGAGCGGCGGCCGCTCGGCGGCCGCGCCCGGCGGCTGGCCGGCGACCTGTGCGTCTCGGTCCTCTCCCGTTCCGGTGCCGAGACCGGGCACATGTATCTGCGGGGGTTCGGGCACGGGATCTCGTTCGGGGTGGAGTCCTCGGGCGGGGAGCTGCTGCTGTGGGTGGAGTCCGACGTGGACCCCAGGACCGGGTACGGGCGGGCCGTCGCCCGGATCCCGTTCCACGACGGCGCGGTGCTCGACAGTTCGTCGCCGCGGGTGCGGCACCACCGCCCGCTGCCCGGCAGCCGGCAGCTCCATCCGACGCTGGATCCGGCAGCCCGCCGCGTGCTGGTCAGCCACTGGATCGGCCGGACCCACCACTACACGGTCTACCGCACGGCGGACTTCGTCTCCGGGCGGTACGAGCCGCTGCACCACGTCGAGGACTCCGCGCTGCGGGACGGCGAGACGTTCCAGGGCTGCGCCCTGCACGGGGATCACATCTACCAGCTGACGGGGCAGCAGTACACGGACGCGGCGGGCGGCAACCCTCCGTCCGCCGGAGGCAACACCTTCGTGTCGGCGATCGACGTGCGGAGCGGGCGGACGGTCGGGCGCCGGAAGGTGACTGCGGGCCCCGGGCTGAACTTCCGCGAGCCGGAGGGCATCGCCGTCCGGCCGGGCCCGGAGGCGCGGCTCTGTGTGGCCTTCTCGGTCAAGACGCCCGGCCGGAGGGAGCTGGCGGTCTACGCGTGTCCGCCCGGAGCCGGGCCCTCGGCTTGAGAGACCTGAGCACCGGGTGAGCTGGAAAGCGTTACGGAGGTCACACCGGAAACCGCAAGTTCATAACTGTTCGGTATCCAGACGTCAAATGTTCGACTTTTGACCCTGTGAATGTTCACCAAAAGCGTCATGAGTGTCTAAAGTTCGATCGGATGCTTCACAAGTTCCTTACGCACCGTCCGCGCCCTGCACTTCTGCGGACCGGCCCCCCACTGTGACGTGCGGCACTCCCGTCCGCATCGGCAACGTAGCCCCTGCGCCGCACACAGATCACTGAAGGAGGGCCCTGCCGCCCATGGGCAAGGCAAAACGTCAGGCCGTGCTTGGGTTCCTGATCACAGCGGCCCTGGTTCTCAGCTTCGTCGCCATGCTGGCGGCAGTCGTGTTGGCTTCGCTCCCCGTCTTCGCCTACGCGACCGCGGTCAGCTACGCGGCCGACCTGCTGCTGCACACTTCCGAGTCCTCGACCCTCGACCGGCTGAGGGATTCACGCTTCGGCCTCACCATCCGGTTCCTGATCCGTCAGTTCCTGCTGCTGGCCCTCTGCGGCTCGATCAGTGACCTCGACTCGTTCGTCGTGCAGATGTCGTCGGTGGGCCTGCTGCTGCTCTTCGTCCTGCAGCTCGCCTACGGCGGGCTGCTGAAGCGGGTCAAGTCCGAACGCGCGGCACTGCCCTTCACCACCCGCGGCCTCGACCTGGAGGCGCTGGGGATCCGGCGGCTGCCCCACCCGTTCCTGATGGACAAGCACGTCCGGAAGATGCTGCACCTGGACGTCCCGCTGGTCGGCGGCACGATCGGCACGATCGCCACCGACCGCTGGGAGTACGTGACGTTCGGCGGCATCGCCTCCGTCTGGTTCGCCTTCGTCGCGGTCCTGGTGCTGATACCCGGGGCCCGGAACGCCCTCGTCCTGCCCTCCGCCGACGACGCCATCGACGAGCTGAACTGGCAGCTGGCGCAGTACCGGCCGCAGGTCGCGCTCTACTTCACCTTCGCCGCTGTCTCCCGCGACTTCATGTACCAGGTCAACATGTGGCTGGAGTCCCTGGAGTCGATGGATCTGCGGCCCATCATCGTCCTGCGGGAACGCGCCACCCTGCGCTTCCTGGACGCCACGTCCGTACCGGTCATCTGCGTCCCGAAGGCCGAGTACCTGGCCCGCGTCGAGATGCCCGAGCTCCGGGTCACGCTCTATCCCGGCAACGCCGGCAAGAACGTGCACATGCTCCAGCGCCATGAGGTCAAGCACGTCTTCATCGGTCACGGCGACAGCGACAAGCTGGCCAGCAGCAACCGGGTGAGCAAGGTCTTCGACGAGATCTGGGTGGCCGGACGGGCCGGACGCGACCGCTACGAGCGCATCAAGCACGCCGTGGCCCCCCACCAGATCGTCGAGGTCGGACGGCCCCAGCTGATGACCCTGCGCCGCTGGACCGGCTCGGTCGGCCAGGCCGTTCCCACCGTCATCTACGCCCCCACCTGGGAGGGCTGGACCGACGACGCCTGCTACACATCGGTCATCCCGGCGGGCGAGCACCTCATCCGTACCCTGCTGTCGCACGAGCGGCAGCTGCGGATCATCTACAAGCCGCACCCGCTGACGGGCACCCGTTCCCCCGCCGCGGCGGCCGCGCACCGTCGCATCATCGCGCTCCTGCAGGAGGACAACGCCCGCCGGTTCGGCCGGAAGATCCTCGACTCGAAGACGGCGGCCCGGCGGCTGGCCCGTATCGACAAGCGGCTCGCGGCGCTCCAGGAGCGCGGTGTCCGCTCGAAGTACCCGGACCTCACCGAGCAGGAGCGGACCACCCGGATCCGTAAGCTCCGTGACCAGGCCGGCACGCTCTACTGGGACTCGCTGCCCGTCGACGCGCACCATGTGGTGACCGACCGGGTCCCCACCCTGTACGACTGCTTCAACCACTCGGACCTGCTGATCGGCGACATGTCGAGCGTGGTCTCGGACTTCGTGGCGACCCGGAAGCCGTACGCGATCTTCAATCTGGAGGGTCTTCCGGACGCGGAGTTCAGGAACGAGCAGCGCACCGCGTACGCCTCGTACCTGCTGGACGCCGAATGCAACGGTCTGGACACGGCGCTCACCGCGATGTTCTCCCGGGACCAGGACGTCATGGCCCCGTACCGGGAGCAGCTCAAGGACTACCTGCTCGGCCCGGACAACCCGCCGTCGGCCGTCCGCTTCGCCCACGCCGCGAACGATCTCTACCTCCGCGGGCTGAGGGACTTCCCGGTCGAGTACCCCGAGTACCCGGACCAGCAGGAGCGGCAGCCTGCCTGACGGGCGTCGCCTGTCCGGCCCGTTCCTCACCTACGACAGAGAGCTCAAAACGTTGACCATCCGCGCAACCCGTCGCCGCACTGTCGCTGTCGTCCTCGCCGGTGGCACCGGGCAGCGCATCGGGCTCGCCATCCCGAAGCAGCTCCTGAAGATCGCCGGGAAGCCGATACTCGAGCACACCCTGCACATCTTCGAGAACGCCCCGGACATCGACGACGTCATCGTCCTGATGACGCCGGATCACGTCCCCGCCGCCGAGAAGATCGTCGCGAGGGCGGGTCTCGGCAAGGTGTCGCGGGTACTGGCCGGTGGCAGCACCCGCAGCGAGACGACGAACATCGCGATCCAGGCGGTGGCGGACCGGCTCGGCGACGGCGAGGACTGCAATCTGCTGTTCCACGACGCGGTGCGTCCGCTGCTCTCCCAGCGGGTGGTCAAGGAGTGCGTCGAGGCGCTGGAGCGGTACCGCGCCGTCGACGTGGCCATCCCGTCGGCCGACACCGTGATCGTGACCAGGACGCACGGCGACGACGGCGAGTTCATCACCGAAGTGCCCGACCGCGGCCGGCTGCGGCGGGGGCAGACCCCCCAGGGATTCCGGCTCTCCACGATCCGGGACGCGTACGAGCGCGCGGCGGCCGACCCGCTGTTCCGCGCCACCGACGACTGTTCGGTCGTCGTCAAGTACCTTCCCGACGTGCCCGTCCATGTGGTCATGGGCGACGAGTACAACATGAAGGTCACCCAGCCCGTCGACGTGTTCATCGCCGACAAGCTCTTCCAGCTGGCCTCGACCACGGCGCCGGCCCCCGGCGACGAGCAGGTCTACCGGGACCGGCTGGCCGGACGGACCCTCCTCGTGTTCGGCGGCGCGCACGGCACCGGGGCGGACATCGCCCGCATCGCCGAGGGGTACGGGGCACGCGTCCACACCCCCGACCGCTCCACCACGGGCACCGATGTGGCAAGCCCCGAGCAGGTGGACGAGGCCTTCGCCAGGGCGTACGCCGAGACGGGCCGGATCGACTACGTCGTCAACGCCGCGGGTGTGCTCCCGGTCGGCCGGCTCGACGAGACGGACATCGCCACCGTTCGCGAGGCGCTCCGGATCAACTACCTCGCCCCGGTGAACATCGCCCGGTCCGCGTACAAGTACCTCGCGGAGAGTCAGGGACAGCTGCTGCTCTTCACCGCCGGCAGCTACACCCGCGGGCGCGCCGAGTACAGCCTCTACTCCTCGACCAAGGCGGCGATGGTGAACCTCACCCAGGCGCTGTCGGAGGAGTGGGCCGAGGACGGCATCCGGGTCAACTGCGTGAATCCGGACCGGACCGCGGCCCCGCTGGGCGGCAGGGCGCTCGGGCGTCAGCCCGGCGGTCCGCTGCTCTCCTCCGAGGAGGTCGCGCGCAGCTCACTCGACGTCCTGCTCTCCGGCATGACCGGCCATGTGATCGATGTGCGCCGGGACGACCCCGCGTCGGCACCCCGCTCGGCCTTCGAGACGGCCCTCTCGCGCGTTCTCGACGACTCCGGCGACCAGCCCGCCTGAGGCCCGCCGGGAGACCACCGCGCGCGGCATTCGGAGCTGAAGCCCTCACGGCCACGGATCCTGGAGGACCCACGTGAAAATCGCATTTCTGATGTACAGCGCCTATGGACAGGCCGGTACGTCCGTCGCCACCGGGACCCTCGCCAACGCGCTCGCCGCCCGGCAGCACGAGGTCGAGCTGGTGAGCGTGTTCCAGTACCACGACGTGCCACCGCTCCGCTACGCGCCGGGCGTCCGGCTGCGCACGCTCGTGGACACCCGCGCGGGCTCGCCCGATCTGAAGGATCCACTGCACGCGTCGGCCTCCCGGCACTGCACGGGGTTCAAGGCCGACGACAAGAACCGCTACAGCCGGCTGATGGACGAGCGGGCCGCCGCCTATCTGGAGAGCTCCGACGCCGATGTCGTCATCGCCACCGCCCCCAACACGGTGTCGCTGCTGAGCGCCCTCGGGACCGGCCGGTACATCACGCTGGGCCAGGCGCACACGCATTACCACCACCAGACGGCGGCCTCGCGGAAGATGCTGGATGCCGCCATTCCGCGTCTGGACGGGTTCGTCACGGTGACCGCGAAGGACGCCCAGACCCACCGGGACGCGTACGGCGCGGTCGGGACGGCGTTCCACGCCATTCCCAACGCCGTCCCCGGCACCTTCCTCCGGGCCGACGTGCACAGCTCACGCATCGTCACGGCGTCGGGCCGGCTGGTCGACTGGAAGCGTTTCGACCTGCTGGTGAACGCCTTCGCGCAGCTCGGCAGGAGGCATCCCGACTGGACTCTGCGGATCTACGGAAGCGGCGAGGAGAAGCCGAAGCTGCGCAAGCTCATCGACGATCTCGGAGCCAACGAGCGCGTCCTCCTGATGGGGCACACCCAGCATCTCCGCGAGGAGCTGGCCAAGGCGGCACTGCACACCTCGACATCGACGGACGAGACGTTCGGCCTGACGATCGTGGAGGCCATGACGTGCGGTGTCCCGGTGCTCAGTACGGCGGGGCCGCACGGCCCGTCGGAGATCATTTCCGACGGGGTGGACGGTGCGCTGTCGCCGGTCGGCGATGTGGACGCGTTCACCAAGAATCTGGACTGGCTGCTGGGGGACGCCGATCTGCGGGCACGACTCGGCGCGAACGCGGTGGAGAAGTCCCGTCACTACAGCAGCGAATCGCAGGCGCAGGCCTACGAGACGTACCTGTCACGGCTGCTCACGGCGCGCGACTTCCGGCCCGAGGCGCTGTGCCGGGCCACCCCCGCGGGTGACCTGGAGTTCGTGGTCGATCCGGCCAGGGCTCCGGGCAGCCGGTTCACCGTGCTCTGCGTCAACGCGGCGGACGGCCGGCAGGCGCTGCTGGCGGCGCAGGTCGAGCAGGCGGCCAACGGGCACCTCTACGCCGTGGTCCCGGCCCGGCTCCGGCTGGCGCCCGGTACGTGGAACGTGCTGCTGCGCCGGGAGGACGACGGCGTCATGCGCAGGGTCAAGGTCGACGAGCTCCAGCAGTCGGCGAACTCACTGATATCGTCTCCGGCGCAGGCCAGCCCGGTGCGCTTCCGTACCTTCACACGTTCCGAGGACGGCGGCTGCCTCCAGATCGTCTCGCGCGAGTTCCCCGCCCACGCGGAGGTGCTGTCGGTGGAGTCGAACGGCTCGCATCTCAATGTCCGCTCGTACGCCCTCGGGGTCACCGCCGGCGTGAGCGGCCCGCAGGTCGACCTCGCCGGTCAGGGTGCGCATGTGATCGCGCAGAGCCGGAAGAACGCGGACGCCTTCGTCACCATTCCGTGCGCGTTCTCGGACGGCGGGGCCTCGTTCACGATCGATCTGCAGCAGTACGCGGACCGGATGATCGACGTCGACACCATCTGGGACCTGTCGCTGGACATTCCGGGGAACCTGACGGTCTCCGGCGAGGCGCACCGGCTGCGGCTGGGGCGGTTCGGTGACGAGATCACGCAGCGCAAGCACGTACACGTCTATCCGAAGCGGACCGTCACCACCGCGCAGGGGCGCTCGGTGACCTTCCACCCGTACTACACCGACAGCAACTACCTGTCCATCGGGCTGAAGCTTGCCTCCTGAGCCGTGTTCCCGCCCCGTGAGGCAACGGGGGCACTCGCCGTGGTGAGTGCCCCCGTTGCCGACGGTTCGGCCCGCAGGGGCGGTTGTTCAGACCCGGACGGAGTGCTCCAGCGCGAGGCCCGGCTCACGGCTCTGCCGGGCGACGCGCAGGGCGCCGTCCTCGCCGACCAGTGCGAGCACCACGCGGCCGTACGCGTCGTACGCGAGCGCGGGTCCGCCGACGCAGCGCTCGCCCGTCGGCGACCACCACACGCCCGCTCCCTCGTTCTCGGTGCCGCAGGCGGTGAGCATGACCTGGCCCTCCTGGTCCCGGTGGGCCAGCACCGTGCAGTCGTAGCCGTCGAGCATGGCGCGCAGCGCGGCCACCGGACCGTACGACGGGGAGCTGTTGAGCGGGATCGCCCAGGTACCGGGGCGGAGCGCCACGATGCCGCCGGTGGCCTCGTCGGCCCAGTAGTACGTCACCCTTTCCGGGGCGGTCTCCAGAGCGGTGGCGCTGCCCGGGAGGTGGGCGAACGGGATGTCCTGGTCCTGCGCGAAGGCACCGGAGGGTTCGTTCTGTCCCCAGCGCATCGTCATCCCCTGCCCGGGCACGAGCACTTCGACGCGGCCGGACGCGGTGGCGACCGCGGCCGCCCCGTCCTGGAGCCGGCCGCCCTTGAGGTCCTGCCAGCCCTCCCACTTGCCGCCCGTCTTCTCGCGCCGCAGGGCGAGCTTCCCGTCGGCGTTACGGGCGAAGACGTGCAGCAGCCCGCCCGCGCCCACCGCGGCCGTCGGAGCGCCGAGCCGGGCCGCTTTCTCGCGGTCCTTGTGGGGGTTGCCGACGGAGCGCCACTCGGTGACGGGTCGGCCGGACTGGAACTGGGTGGCATGCACGACGTCGACGACAGGGCCGTCGTCCTTCCGCACGGTGCGGCGGCCGATGAGGTGCACGAAGCCGTCGGTTCCCTGGGTCACCGACAGATGGGTCAGGTTCGCCACCGGGAAGAAGTCGGGGCCGGCCCAACCGGGGCCGCCGGGGCGGGTCTCCGTCCAGCGGAGCAACCCTCCGTCGCAGGGCGCATAGGCGCTGAGCCGGCCGTCCTTGCCGAGAACGAGCCAGTGTCCGTCGGCCGTCGCCCGCGCCGCCCGGTTCCTGTCTGCGTCGTGGACGCCGGCTCCCGGAACGGGGGCCTTCCCCTGGGCAGCGCGTCTGGATCTGACCGGCATGACGTGAAGTCGTCCTTCCCCATGGTTCCTCGGCCCCGGCCGGGGAGCCGTTTCGGCTCTCCGGCACGCCACGGGCCGAACCCACCCATCATAGATTCCCCGCCCGCCGGGCAGGTCGGCGCTCCTGGGCACCACAAGGATCCGCGAAGGCAACTGCATTACCACGGAACGAATAACAATTCGGTGCCGGAGTTGAAGACCACACGAAGGATCACACAACATTCGAAAATATGTCTATAGTGCACGCTCAGCCCCCCACATGCGTGGACCGGCCCCACCCGAGTCCCCGGCCCCACCCCGGCCCCTGCGGGCCACGAGATCAAGGGACTCGAGCAGGATGAGCCACGACGACGTTCCCCCCGGCCCGCGCGGATCACGGCGGGCGAATCCGCGTAAGAAGGACCGCAGACCCCGCAAGCACAAGGGCTTGAAGATCACCCTGAGTGTCCTGCTCGTGCTGCTCCTCGCCGCCGGTGGCACCGTCTGGTGGCTGTACAGCCGTCTCGACGGGAACATCAAGGGCGTCGACATCGACAAGGCGCTGGGCGACAACCGGCCGGAGAAGCTGCCGACGAGCGGTCAGAATCTGCTGGTCCTCGGTTCGGACTCGCGAGCCGGTGCCGAGAACAAGGCGCTGGGCGGTGGCGGTGGCGTCAGTGGTGCCCGGTCCGACACCGCGCTGGTGGTGCACATACCCGAGGGCCGGCAGAAGGCCGTCGCCGTGTCCATCCCACGCGACACCCTCGTCACCCGGCCCGAGTGCGCCAAGGCCGACGGCTCGACGATGCCGACCGCGAACCGTGTGATGTTCAACTCCGTCTACTCGCAGGTCGGTCCGGCCTGTGTGGTCAAGACCGTCGAGAAGATGTCCGGGGTCCGGATCGACCACTACCTGGAAATCAACTTCGCGGGATTCAAGGACCTGGTCGACGCCATCGGCGGGGTCACGGTCGATGTCCCGCAGGACATCCACGACTCCGCGTCCGGCCTCGACCTCACGGCCGGCCCGCACAAGCTCGACGGCACCCAGTCCCTCTCCTACGTCCGCACCCGGCACGGCATCGGCGACGGCAGCGACCTGGGCCGGATCGGGCTCCAGCAGCAGTTCCTCCTCGCGCTGCTGAGCGAGGTCAAGTCGCAGAACCTGCTGGGCAGCCCGACCAACTCGTACAAGATCGCCAACTCGGCCACCAAGTCGCTGACCACCGACTCCGGCCTCGCCTCGCTGAAGTCCCTCGCGGAGTTCGCCCGGTCGATGAACGGCGTGGACCCGAGCACGATGGAAACGATCATGCTGCCGGTGGCGTACGACAAGCAGGACCCGAACCGCGTGGTGGCGGCCCAGCCGCAGGCCGGTGACCTCTGGAAGGCCATCCGCAAGGACACCACGATCCCGGAGTCGGCGAAGAAGTCCCCGGCCCACGGCGGCTGACGGCCCGTCCGGCGGGCGGAGGTGGCGCCGTACGGTGCGTGGGCCGCCGTACGGCACAGGCGCCGCCCCGCCCCCGTCGCGGCCGCACCGGACGGTCTACGGGCGGCTGGTGTCGACATCGATGCGGCTGTGCCTGCGCCCGTACGCGAAGTAGATGCCCACGCCGATGATCATCCAGATGACGAACCGGAGCCATGTCTCCGCCGGCAGATTGAGCATCAGCCAGACCGAGGCGGCCACCGAGGCGATCGGGAGCACCGGAACCCACGGCGTGCGGAACGCACGGGGCAGGTCGGGGCGGGTCCGGCGCAGCACGATGACTCCGAGGGCGACGACGACGAACGCGAAGAGCGTGCCGATGTTCACCAGTGTCGCCAGCTCGTTGATGCTGGTGAAGCCGGCGACGATCGCGATGATCACGCCGAGCAGGATGGTCGGGCGGTACGGCGTCCCGAACCTCGGATGCGTCTTCGAGAAGAACCGCGGAAGCAGCCCGTCGCGGCTCATCGCGAAGAACACCCGGGTCTGCCCCAGCAGCAGGATCATGCAGACGGTGGTGAGTCCGACCGCCGCGCCGAAGCTGATGAACCCCGCGAAGACGGGATGGCCGACGGCCTTGAAGGCGTCGGCCAGCGGCGCGCTCACCGACAGCTCGGTGTAGTGCTGCATGCCGGTGACCACCAGCGAGACGGCGACGTAGAGCACGGTGCAGATGAACAGCGAGGCGAGGATTCCCCGCGGCATGTCGCGCTGCGGGAGCTTGGTCTCCTCGGCGGCGGTCGCCACGACGTCGAAACCGATGAAGGCGAAGAAGACGATGGAGGCGGCGGTGAAGATGCCCAGGACACCGAAGTTGGTGGGCGCGTAGCCGAACATCAGCTGGATCAAAGGGGCGTTGAGACCGGAGTCGGCGGACTGCGGCTGCGCCGGCGGGATGAAGGGCGAGTAGTTGGCGGTCTTGATGAAGAAGAACCCCGCGATGATCACGATCAGGACGACGGCCACCTTGATGGCGACCACGACCGTCGTGACCCGGGCGGATAGCTTCATGCCGAGGACCAGGATCACGGTCAGGACGAGCACCAGGACGAAGGCCAGGATGTCGAAGCCGAACCCCGTCGCCACATCCGGTCCGGAGAGCACATCGGGCATGTGCCAGCCCACGTTGTCCATCAGTGAGCGGACGTACCCGGACCACCCGACCGCCACCACCGCCGTGCCCAGGGCGAACTCCAGCACCAGGTCCCAGCCGATGATCCAGGCGATCAGTTCGCCCAGCGAGGCGTACGAGAAGGTGTAGGCGGATCCCGCGACCGGCACGGTGGAGGCGAACTCGGCGTAGCAGAGCGCGGCGAGGGCGCAGACGACTGCCGCGACCACGAAGGCGATGGCGGTCGCGGGCCCGGCCGCCTCCTTGGCCACCTTGCCGGTCAGTACGAAGATGCCGGTGCCGATGATGACACCCACTCCGAAGACCGTGAGGTCGAGGGCGGAGAGGGACTTCTTGAGAGCGTGCTCCGGCTCCTCGGTGTCACGGATGGACTGCTCGATCGTCTTGGTGCGGAACAGTCCTTCTCTGCTGGGTGGTGTGTCCTGCTGGGCGGTCACCGGCGTACCTCCACGCACTCGTCGTGTACGCCATGATTGGGACAGCACCGGCGGCGAAGAGCGCCGCCCGGGGCGATTTCACGCGAATGGGCCGGTCGGACCACCCGTACAGGGTGGCCGACCGGCCCATCTGCCGTGCATGGAGCCGGCGGCGGGGACCGTACGGGTCAGTCGCGCGCGGGCTCGATCACGGAGCGGCTGTGGTCGTAGCGGCCGTCGAGCCTGGCGACGAGACCGGTGACCTGCCGGGCGATGTCCGGCGCCGTCAGCCCGATCTCGGCCATGACCTCCTTGCGGGAGGCGTGGTCGAGGAAGCGCGCCGGGATTCCGAAGTCGCGCAGCGGCATGTCGACCCCGGCGTCGCGCAGCGCCTGGGCGACCGCGGAGCCGACACCGCCGGCCCGGCTGTTGTCCTCCACGGTGACCACGACGCGGTGCCGTTCGGCGAGCGGCGCCATGGCCTCGTCGACCGGCTTGACCCAGCGCGGGTCGACGACCGTCGTCGTGATGCCCTGGGCGTCCAGCAGATCGGCGATCTCCAGGCACATCGGGGCGAGCGCGCCGACGGAGACCAGGAGAACGTCCGGGCGGGACGACTCGCAGGCACGCAGCACGTCCATGCCGCCGACCCTGCCGACGGCCTTGACCGCCGGGCCGACCGCGCCCTTGGAGAAGCGGACCACGGTCGGCGCGTCGTCGACCTCGACGGCCTCGCGCAGCTGGGCGCGTACCTGGTCGGCGTCGCGCGGGGCGGCGATCCGCAGGCCGGGCACGCACTGCAGGATCGACATGTCCCACATGCCGTTGTGCGAGGCGCCGTCGGTACCGGTGACACCGGCCCGGTCCAGGACGAACGTCACACCGCACTTGTGCAGGGCGACATCCATCAGGACCTGGTCGAAGGCCCGGTTGAGGAAGGTGGCGTACACCGCGAAGACCGGGTGGAGTCCGCCGGTGGCGAGGCCCGCCGCGGAGACCGCGCCGTGCTGCTCAGCGATGCCGACGTCGTAGATCCGGTCCGGGAATTCCTTCTCGAACTTGGTGAGCCCGACCGGCTGGAGCATGGCCGCGGTGATCGCGACGATGTCCTTGCGCTCCTTGCCGAGCTTGACCATCTCCTCGCCGAAGACGGAGGTCCAGTCGAGGCCGGAGGTGGCGACGGGCAGGCCGGTGTCGGGGTGGATCTTGCCGACCGCGTGGAAGCGGTCGGCCTCGTCGAGGAGGGCGGGGGTGTAGCCGCGGCCCTTCTCGGTGAGGCAGTGCACGATGACCGGACCGCCGAAGCGCTTGGCGCGCTGCAGCGCGGACTCCAGGGCCTCGATGTCGTGGCCGTCGATCGGGCCGACGTACTTGAGGCCGAGGTCCTCGAACATGCCCTGCGGGGCGATGAAGTCCTTCAGCCCCTTCTTCGCGCCGTGCAGGGTCTCGTACAGCGGCTTCCCGACGACGGGGGTGCGCTCCAGGATGTCCTTGCCGCGGGCCAGGAAACGCTCGTAGCCGTCGGTGGTACGGAGCGTCGCGAGGTGGTTGGCGAGGCCGCCGATGGTCGGGGCGTAGGAGCGCTCGTTGTCGTTGACGACGATGACGAGCGGGCGGTCCTTGGCGGCGGCGATGTTGTTCAGCGCCTCCCAGGCCATACCGCCGGTGAGCGCGCCGTCGCCGATGACCGCGACGACGTGGTCGTCCTTCCTCAGTACCTCGTTGGCCTTGGCGAGGCCGTCGGCCCAGCCCAGGACGGTCGAGGCGTGCGAGTTCTCGATGACGTCGTGCTCGGACTCGGCGCGCGAGGGGTAGCCGGACAGGCCGCCCTTGCTCTTGAGCTTCGAGAAGTCCTGGCGACCGGTGAGCAGCTTGTGCACATAGCTCTGGTGGCCGGTGTCGAACAGCACCTTGTCCTTCGGCGAATCGAAGACCCGGTGCAGGGCGATGGTCAGCTCGACCACGCCCAGGTTGGGGCCGAGGTGGCCGCCGGTCTTGGAGACGGCGTCGACGAGGAAGGTCCGGATCTCTTCGGCGAGCTGGTCCAGCTGCTCGGGAGTGAGCCGGTCCAGGTCACGCGGTCCACCGATGCGGGTCAGCAGAGCCACCCGTGCCTCCTTGCGTTTCGAGCTGGTCGAGCATGCCGATCCGATGAGTCTAATGTTCCGTCCGCGCCCGGAGTCATCGGGCGGCGTGTTCGCGGGGGGATCGCCTGCGGACGCCCCTGTGAACGGATGCGCGCATCCGCGCTCGGAAGCGGGCGCGGATGCACGCGCGCGTGTGCCCGGCACCACGAAGGGTGCCGGGCACACGCGTGCGTGCCGCGGTCAGGCGCGGCCCGCGGTCTTCTGGGTCTTGCGCGAGACCGAGTCGATGATCACGGCGATGAGGAGTACTCCACCGGTGATCATGTACTGGATCGCGTTCGACGACAGGTTCATCTGGTTGAGGCCCTGGACGATCGACTGGATGACCAGGATGCCCAGCAGCGCGGACCAGACCTTGCCGCGTCCGCCGAACAGGGACGTACCGCCGATGACGGCTGCGGCGATGCACATCATGAGCTGGTTGCCGCCACCGAGCGAACGGTCGGCGCCGCCGGTCGCGGAGGCCAGGAAGAGACCGCCGACCGCACCGAGCGTGCCGGAGATCATGAACACCGAGATGCGGATCCAGGACACGTTGATACCGGCACGACGCGCTGCCTCGATGCCACCGCCGACCGCGAAGATCTGACGGCCGTAGGTGGTGCGGCGCAGAACGAAGTCGGTGATGACCAGGATCGCGAGGAAGATCACCAGGGAGAGCGGGAGGCCCTGCTCCTGGTTGAACGCGTACGCGGCGAGGAGGCACAGGACGGCGATCAGCCCGGTGCGCAGGATGATCTCGCTCTGCGGGCGGTGCGGCAGCTCTGCGGCCTTGCGGCGGCTCGAGTCGCGCAGCTGCGCGAGGTAGAAGGCGACGATCACGACCACGGCGAGACCGTAGGCGGCGGCGACGTCGGCGAAGTAGTAGCTGGTCAGGTCGCGGACGAAGCTGCCGAGCGGGGTGGTGATGGTGGACTTGTCGCCCATCACCCAGGTCTGCAGACCGGCCCAGCCCAGGAAGCCTGCCAGCGTCACGACGAACGCGGGCACGCCGATCTTGGCGAAGACGATGCCGTGGAAGGCGCCGATGACCGTGCCGGACAGGATGCCGACCACGATGGCGAGGGAGTCGGGCATGTCCGTGCCGAGCACGGCCCACACCGAACCCGCGAGACCCGCGACGGAACCGACCGCGAGGTCGATCTCGCCGAGCAGCAGTACGAAGACGATGCCCACGGCCATGATGCCGGGGCCCGCCGCGTACAGCGTGATCTGGTCGAGGTTGTACGAGGTGAGGAAGTTGCCGGTCTCGGCCTGGAAGACGATCCCGATGACGATCAGGCCCACCACGACAGGCAGCGAGCCGATCTCACCCGAGCGCACCTTGCGCTTGAACTCGGTCCAGTAGCCCTTGAAGCCCTGCTCACGGATGAGCAGGCGGGGGTCGACGACCTTGACTGCGCCGGCCGCTGCTACGGGAGCCTCGGTGGCCTTTGCCTGGGCCGGGACCTCGGCCGAAGTCTTGCTGATCTTGCTCACTTGGATGCCTCCGCGCTGCGGGACTTGCGACGGGTCACGGCGTTGTCCGTGGCGCCCGTGATCGCGGCGATGATTTCTTCGTGGCTGGTCGTCGCCACAGGGAAGATGCCGTTGTTGTGGCCGAGTCGCAGCACGGCGACCTTGTCGGCGACAGCCTTCACATCGGCCATGTTGTGGCTGATGAGGATGACGCCGAGGTTCTGCTCGCGCAGCCGCTCCACCAGGTCGAGGACCTGTGCGGTCTGCTCGACGCCGAGGGCCGCGGTGGGCTCGTCCAGGATCACGATCTTGGGGTTGCCGACCAGGGCACGGGCGATGGCCACGACCTGGCGCTGGCCGCCGGAGAGCGCGGCAACCGGGATACGGACGCTGGGGATACGGATGGAGAGCGTGGACAGGAGGTCCTGTGCCCGCTTCTCCATGGCGACCTCGTCGAGGACGCCACCCTTCTTGATCTCGCGACCGAGGAAGAGGTTGGCGACGACATCCAGGTTGTCGCAGAGCGCAAGGTCCTGGTAGACGGTGGCGACGCCGAGGTTCTGGGCGTCGTGCGGACGGTTGATGTCCACCTTCGCGCCCTCCCACTCGATGACGCCCTCATCGATGGGGTGCACGCCGGCGATCGTCTTGACCAGCGTGGACTTTCCTGCACCGTTGTCGCCGACCAGGGCGACCACTTCTCCGGCGTGGACTTCGAGATCGACACCGGAGAGGACCTGGACCGCTCCGAATCGCTTGAAGACTCCACGCAACGCCAGCACGGGCGTCTGTGACACGTGAACCATCTCCTTCGCCGCCTGACCGGCGGGGATGTGCCGCCTGACCGGCGGAGACGCCGCGCCACGAGGGGCAGCGTCGATGTACTGGAAGTACTGGGGGAAGAATGTCCGGCACCCGGCCGGCAGCGGGGTGTGGGCCGGCCGGGGCCGGACAGTCATGGGGCGGGCGGACTCCGCCGTGCGGCGCGGACCAAACCCGTACGCGCCAGGGCCTGTTGGCCCTGGGCGCGAGGAGGGACTACTTGATGCCCAGTGCGGTGCACTTGGCGGCGATGTCCTTGACGCAGATCGCGGAGGCCTGGTAGATGCCGTCCTTGACCACGGTGGACTCGATGTTGTCCTTGTTCACCACGGTCGGCTCGAGCAGCGTGGAGGGAACGCCGTCCGTCTTGCCCGAGGCGCCGATGTCCTTGCCCTGGAGCAGGTTGACAGCGAACTGGGCGGCCGTCGGGGCGAGCTGCTTCGGCGACTTGTAGATCGTGAAGGTCTGCGTACCGGCGATGATCCGCTGGATACCGGGGAGCTCGGCGTCCTGGCCACCCACCGGGATGTCCTTGATGCCGGCGTTGCTCAGGGACGTGATGATGCCGCCGGCCATGCCGTCGTTGGCGGAGTAGACCGCGTTGATCTTGCCCTTGCCGACCGAGGAGATCGCGGCGGTCATCTTCTCGCCGGCGATCTTCGGGTCCCACTCGCCGGACGCCTCGTAGGCAATCTTGATCTTGCCGTCGAGGGCCTCGTGAGCACCCTTCTTGAACAGGCCGGCGTTCGGGTCCTTCTCGTCACCGTTGATCATGACGAGGTTGGAGCCGGCCGCCTTGGAGCCGAGGGCGTCGAGGACGGCCTGGCCCTGGAGCTTGCCGATCTTCTCGTTGTCGTGGCTGACGTAGGCGTCGGCACCGACGATGGCGCGGTCGTACGCGACGACCTTGACGCCCTTCTTGTGTGCGTCGGCAACCCACGCGGCGGACTTCTCGGCGTCGACCGAGGAGATCGCGATGACCTTGATGCCGTCGGCGATCTGCTGCTCGAACTGCTGCTTCTGCTGGCCGACATCACCGGCCGCGTTGTTGTAGACGACCTCGCAGGCCGCGCAGTCCTTCTTGACCGCTTCGATGAACAGCGGCTTGTCCAGCGTCTCGTAGCGAGCGGTCTTGTTCTCCGGGAGCAGCAGACCGATCTTGGTCTTGCTGCCCGAGTCCGCCGAGTCCTTCTTGTCGTCGCCCGCCTTGCCACAGGCTGCGAGGGAGACGGCCATCGAAACTGCGGCCGTGCCTATGACGATGCGTCGCGTCATTGCGTTCATTGCGGGTGTGCCTCCCTGACGAGGCCGCAGCGTTGCGGCCGAGGTGGCTGGAAGTCAACTCGGCCTCAACGTCGGCGTCAAGGAGTAAATCCTTAACGAGATGACAACGGTGCCATTCGTTATCTAAGTGAAGGCAGGAGTCGCAGTCGGGAGAGTGCTCTCCAAAAGGGTCGAATCGCCCATTTCGCTCAGCACGAGAGCCAGTGCGCCGAGCACCTCCGCACGCCCTCCCAGCGCCCCGGGAAGGACGGAGAGCTGCCGTGCCGCACTGGGGATGGCGTAGCGCGACACGGAGTCGCGGATCGGCCCGAGGACCAGCTCCCCCGCCTCCGCCAGGGAGCCGCCGAGCACCACCCGGCTGGGATTGAGCAGGTTGCACAGATTGGCGACGCCGCTGCCGATGTGGCGGCCCACGTCGCCGATCACCCGGCGGCAGCCCGGGTCGCCCTCGCGTGCCAGCTGGACCACCCGCTCCATGGTGAGATCGGCCCCGTGGCTGGGCTGGAGCAGGGGCAGCACGTACCGCGCGGCGGTGAACGTCTCCAGGCACCCACGGTTGCCGCAGCGGCAGACCGGGCCCGATTCGTCGAGCGTGATGTGGCCGATCTCGCCGGCCGTGCCCCCGGGGCCCCGGTAGATGTGCCCGTCGATCACCAGACCGGCACCGACGCCGCTGGCGACCTTGATGTACGCCAGGTCCGTGACCCCCCGGCCGCTGCCCCAGACCAGCTCCCCCAGCGCGCCGAGATTGGCGTCGTTGTCGACGTACACCGGGACGCCCAGCCGCGAGGCGAGCTCGTCGCTCGGGTTGATGCCCGTCCAGCCCGGCAGGATCGATGTGGAGCCCAGCGTCCCGGACTCCACATCGATCGGGCCGGGAACACCGAGACCGACGCCGATCACCTTGTCCGGACTGATCCCGGTCGTCTCGATCAGCCGTTTGACCAGCTGTTCCGCCCGCCCGAAGCCCTCCGCGGACGAGGCGTCGACGTCCAGCGGCTCGGACTCCTCGGCCAGCACCTGGTGGGCCAGGTTGCCGACGGCCACACGCAGGTGCGTATGGCCGAAGTCGACGCCGATCACGATGCCCGCGTCGCCGCTGAGCGAGACGCTCCGGGCCCGGCGGCCACCGGCCGAGGTCGGGGTCACCTCGACCGTCCCGCCGTCCTTCAGTTCGCGAACGATATTGGAAACCGTAGCCGCGGAGAGGCCCGTGCTTCTGGCGATCTCCGCCTGGGTGAGCGAACCCGCCATACGCACGGCACGCACGACCCGCTCAAGGTTGGCGCGATGCAGAGATGTCTGCGATCCCGGAGTCTCCATCGACTCACTCACTCCTACCGGTTTCTCTAACATGTGAACTCTAAGCTGAGCGTTTTGGGGTACTCCCCGTCAAGACCTTGAGCAGTGGAAGCCTCGGATGAGCAGCCTGTGCAGCCGGTGCGACCACGAAAAACAGACGAACCGCCCGCCGGCATGTGGCCGACGGGCGGTTTTTCTGTGTGCAAGAAGTGTGCGGCGCTACTTCACGGCTCCCGCGGTCAGACCCGCGACGACCTGGCGCTGGAAGATGATGTAGGCCGCGAGGACCGGCAGCATCGCCATCACCAGACCGGCGAAGAGACCGGACCAGTCACCCTTGTAGCCCTGGCTGTTGGCCAGTTCGACCAGGCCCTGGGAGAGCACCCGGTATTTCGGGTCGGTGTTGAGCACCGTGGGCAGCATGTACTGGTTCCACTGTCCGAGGAAGTTGAAGATACCGACGCTGATCAGGCCGGGCTTCGCCATCGGCAGCATCACCTGGAAGAACGTCCGGGTGTGCGAGGCCCCGTCGAGCATCGCCGCCTCCGCCACCGAGGTCGGCAGCGTCCGGAAGAACGAGGTGAGGAAGAAGACGGTGAACGGCAGTGAGTACGCGATGTAGACCAGGATCAGTCCGTGTCGCGTGTTCAGCAGGCCCATGTTGTTCATCACGAAGAACAGCGGAACCAGCGCCAGGATGATCGGGAAGCTCATCCCGCCGATGAACAGGAAGTACAGGAAGCGGTTCCCCGGGAAGTCGAACCGCGCCAGCACGTACGCAGCCATGGAACCCAGCAGCAACGTGCCGACGAGCGAGCAGCCCACCACGATGATCGTGTTGAAGAAGTAGTCGCTCATGTGCGCCTGGCTCCAGGCGCGCGACCAGTTGTCGAAGTGCAGCTTGTCGGGCAGCGCCCACGGCGTCGACAGAATCGAGTCGTCGGTCTTGAAAGAGGCCATCACCGCCCAGAGCAGCGGCATGACGACCAGGATCGCCCAGATGATCAGCACACCGTGCGAGAAGACATTGAGGACCTGACCCTCGCTGCCCTTCTCCTTCTTGCCGCCGGGCACGGTCACCTTCGACACGGGCACGCGGTCCGCCGCAGGCGCGGGAGGGGTGTCAGTCGTCTTCATCAGAACTCCAGCCGCTCGCGCCGGCCCAGTCGCATCACGATGGCCGCGAAGGCCATGGTGACGATGAGCAGTCCGACACCGATCGTTGTTGCGTATCCTGCCTGGCCGTCACGGAAAGCGGTCTGGTACACGTACAGCGGGAGGACCGTCGTCGAGTAGGCGGGACCACCGGGACCCACGGTCATGACCTGTACGGCCGTGAAGGCCTCCACGCCGAGGGCCAGGATTCCCATGTAGACCCAGCCCGACTGCACCGTGTCCCAGAGCAGCGGCAGGGTGATCCTGAAGAACGTCGTGAAACGATTGGCCCCGTCGAGGAGCGCCGCCTCGTAGAAGTCCTTCGGAATGGACGCCATTCCGGCGGAGAACAGGACGACGAAGAATCCGACCGTCGACCAGATCAGCACCGACATGACGCAGACGAGCGCGAGGCTCGGATCACCCAGCCAGTCCGGCTGAATGGATCCGAGACCGATCCCCTTCAGCGTCGCATTCAGCATCCCGTCGCGGGGATTGAAAGCGAACTGGAAGAGCAGGGCGACAATGACGATCGAGAGCACCTGGGGGAAGAAATAGGCGATCTTGTAGAAGCCCGAGCCCCGCACGCCGGCGACCGTGGCGTCCTTGCGCCGTCGGCCACCGACATTGAGCATGAAGGCGAAGAAAAGCGCCAGGCCCAGCGTCACCAGCGGCAGCAGCAGCACAAGCAACACGCTGTGCTGCAAGGACTTCCAGAAGATGTCGTCCTTCAGCATCCTGGTGTAGTTGTCGAACCCGACCATCTTGAAGTCCGGGCTCAGACCTGTCCAGTCCGTGAACGAGTAGTAGATGGACTGGATGAACGGCCAAATGACGAAGACCGCGTACAACGCCAGTGGGGCTGCCAGGAACCCCACAATGAAGCGGTACTTGCCGTGCTGCATCGTTTACCGACCCCGATCTTTCCGCGGGTGCCGCCGCTGGTGACGGTTGCTCACTGGTGCTTGTAGTGCTTGATGGACTGGTCCTTGGCCGCCGCGTCCGCGAAGGCCTGGATCTTCTTGATGGCCTCCGCCGGGGTCGCGCGGCCCGCCATCATCTCGCCGATGCCGGCGACACCGATCTGCTCCTTCTGGAGCTTGACGTACCAGTCCTGCAGACGCGGGTTCACCACGTTGTCGCCGGCCTTCTTCAGCGCGTCGACACCGGCCTGCATGGCCGTGGACAGGGTCAGACCGTCGGTGCCACCGTTGAAGGCGCTGAGGGACTTGACCTGCTTGGTGAAGTTCTTCGAGGACTCCTCGGAGAGCATGATGCGCAGCTGCTCCATGCCGCCCTCGGGGTTCTTCGCCTTGGCCGGGACGACGAAGGGCTCGCCGCCGGAGGCCCAGATGGTGCCGAACGGCATCTTGTCCGACGAGTCCAGGCTGGACGGCGCCGAGACCATCATCTTGAAGTCCTTGGGCGTGGTGGGCGCCGCCTCGTTCTCCACCCACGAACCGTTCGGGATGAAGAGCGCCTTGCCCTTGGTCCACTCGGTCTGCGACTGGATGTGGGTCAGGCCCGGGGTGCCCTTGAGGATGTACCCCTTCTTGTAGAGCTCGTAGTACGCCTCGAACGCCGCCTTGACCGCGGGGTCCTTCCAGGCGTTCGGCTCCAGGTTGTCGATCTTGTCGAGAACCTCCCGGCCACCGATCTTGCCGATGAACGGGTAGAGCGAGAACGGCAGGTAGTAGGGGTACTTACCGGCGTACGTCCAGCCGGCGATGCCCTTCTTCTTCGCCTTCTCGCAGAGGGCGAGCATGTCGTCCCAGTTCTCGGGGTACTGCGCGTCGAGGTTGTCCAGCGCGGTCTGCGAGTACCAGACGCCGTAGACCGTGTACGCGTAGTACATGATCCAGACCGGGTCGCCGTCGAACTGGCCCATCTCCAGGACGCCGGGACGCAGCGTGTCGCGGACCTTCTTGCTCGGGTCGTCGATGGACGGGGCGTCCATCAGCGGCGTCAGGTCGAGCAGCTGCTTCTTGCCGACCAGGACACCCATGTCCATCTGCTCGGCACCCGAGTTGTCGATCAGGTCCGGCGGGGTGCCGCCGTTGAAGCGCGGCTGCAGCTGCGACTGGATCTTCTGGGTCGCGCTGTGCTTGACCTTCGGGGCCTTCGGGAACGCCGCGTTGTACTTCTTCTCCGCGTCGATCGCGTACTGCTGACCGAAACCGCCGTCGAAGATGACGACGTCGAGGGGGGCGGTCTCGTTGACGCCGAGCGGGTTCTTGGCGCTCGTCTTGCCCTTCTTGACCGTGTTGTCGCTGCCGCTGTCGCTGCTCGCACATGCCGACAGGAAGCTCATCGTCGGAACGGTGATCAGACCGAGTGCGGCAGAACGCTTGATCACGTCGCGACGGCCAAGGCCCTCATTCGTGTGGCCGGAGGTGGATCCCATGCTCAAGTCCTCGCCTTCTCCAGGACTCAGGCGGTGTGTACCGGTCGCCCGTCGAAATTCGCCTCAGGCGAAGGGCCCCGCCACCGCGGTCAGTTGCGCTTGGGTTGTGCTGATTTTGCAGGCTAGCCAGATACAGCGGGGATTCGGGATGTCGAGCAGTGGATGCACCTGCGGCACCCTTCGGCCGTTGCCCCTGCCCCCGTGTCGCCCGCGTGGAAACGGCGGGGCGGACGCCGACAGGTATAGTCCACTTGCAGTGGGGTGGGCAAGATCGAATGCACCTTTGAGCGGCAGTCTTTCCCGAGTTGAGACCTCACAGATACATGGACCTCGCATGCATGCGTCCGGGTGTAACGATTTCCGCAATACGGTCGATTCTCCCGGCCGTTCGTGCCCAACGCCCTTGACACATCCAGTCACTTGGCTCCCTACTAGATCCTGCGCATCACTCTGACAACGTTGTCCAGGCGCACATCCTCGGGAGGAATGGCTCGGCATGCAGCCCCGACATGGTTCTCGCAAGAGACAAAGCCGTACGGCCGCACTCATCGCGGCTTCGCTGGTCCTGGTGGTGACCGCCCCTTCGGCGGCCTTCGCCCAGTCGGCAAGGTCCACCGAAAGGGGTGAAAGGCCCACAGGTGACCAGACGTTCAGCTCGTCGTTCGAAACGGACGAGAAGCAGCCGGACTGGCGCAACACCGTGGAAGTCGGGCCGGACGGAAAGAATCGGTCATCCGGCATCGATGGTGGCTTCTCTTCCGGAATACCGGGAAATGTCACGGACAAGGTCACGGACGTCCGGGCCAGCGATGAGAACAGCGGCGGCGGCGAGGTCAAGGAGAACCTCGTCGACGGGGAGTCCTCCACCAAGTGGCTGTCCTTCGAACCCACCGCCTGGGTCGAGTTCGACCTCGAGGCGCCGGTCAAGGTCGTCACCTATGCACTGACGTCGGCCAACGACCACGACGAGCGCGACCCGAAGGACTGGACCCTTCAGGGCTCGGACGACGGCAAGACGTGGAAGGACCTCGACACCAGGACCGACCAGTCCTTCACCGAGCGCTTCCAGACGAAGTCGTACGACTTCACGGCCGACGCGGCCTACCAGCACTTCCGGCTCAACATCACGAAGAACAACGGCGCTTCGGACGCGACCCAGCTCGCCGACGTCCAGTTCTCCGACGGCAACACCAGCACCCCGGCACCCGCGGAGATGCGCAGCCAGGTCGACCACGGCCCCTCGGGCTCGCCCACCGCCAAGTCGGGCGCGGGCTTCACGGGTACGAAGGCCCTGCGGTACGCGGGTACGCACAAGGCGGACGGTCACGCCTACTCGTACAACAAGGTCTTCGACGTCAACACCGCCGTCACCCGTGACACCGACCTCTCCTACCTGGTCTACCCGCAGATGGGCGAGACCGACCTCTCCTACCCCGCCACGCATGTGGCGGTGGACCTGGCGTTCACGGACGGCACGTACCTGAGCGATCTGCGGGCCACCGACAGCAACGGCGGTCTGCTGACCCCGCAGGGCCAGGCGGACGCCAAGCGGCTGTACGTCAACCAGTGGAACAAGGTCGACTCGCGCATCGGCACGGTCGCGGCGGGCAAGACCGTCGACCGGATCCTGGTGGCGTACGACTCCCCCAAGGGCCCGGCGAAGTTCCAGGGCTGGATCGACGACATCAAGATCGCCCCGAAGGCTCCGGAGAAGCGCCGCGCGCACCTGTCCGACTACGCGTCGACGGTCCGCGGCACCAACTCCAGCGGCGGCTTCTCGCGCGGCAACAACTTCCCCGCCACGGCGGTCCCGAACGGCTTCAACTTCTGGACTCCGGTCACCAACGCCGGGTCGACGAGCTGGCTGTACGACTACGCGCGCGCCAACAACGACGACAACCTGCCGACCATGCAGGCGTTCAGCGCGAGCCACGAGCCGAGCCCCTGGATGGGCGACCGGCAGACGTTCCAGCTGATGCCGTCGGTGGCCTCGGGCACCCCGGACGCCTCCCGCACCGCGCGCGCACTGCCGTTCAAGCACGAGAACGAGACGGCGAAGCCGCACTACTACGGTGTGAAGTTCGAGAACGGCCTCAAGGCCGAGATGACTCCGACCGATCACGCGGCACGGATGCGGTTCACGTACCCGGGTGACGACGCGAGCATCGTCTTCGACAACATCTCCAACGCCGGTGGCCTCACGCTCGACCCGAAGACCAGCTCCTTCACGGGCTTCTCCGACGTGAAGAGCGGCCTCTCCACCGGTGCCACCCGGCTGTTCGTGTACGGCGTCTTCGACGCGCCGGTCACCGCGAGCGGCAAGCTGCCCGGTGGTGGCGGCGACGACGTGACCGGCTACCTCCGCTTCGACGCGGGCAAGGACCGGACCGTCAACCTGCGACTGGCCACCTCGCTGATCAGCGTCGACCAGGCGAAGCAGAACCTGGCCTCCGAGATCCCCGCCTCCAGCTCCTTCGAGCGGATCGAGGACCGGGCGCAGCACGCCTGGGACAGCATCCTGGGCAAGGTCGAGGTCGAGGGTGCCAACGCCGACCAGCTGACCACGCTCTACTCCAGCCTCTACCGTCTCTACCTCTACCCGAACTCGGGCTTCGAGAAGGTCGACGGCAAGGACAAGTACGCCAGCCCGTTCTCGGCGCAGCCCGTCCCCGACTCCCCGACCCACACGGGCGCGAAGATCGTCGACGGCAAGGTGTACATCAACAACGGGTTCTGGGACACCTACCGGACCACCTGGCCCGCGTACTCCTTCCTCACGCCGACGAAGGCCGGCGAGATGGTCGACGGGTTCGTCCAGCAGTACAAGGACGGCGGCTGGATCTCCCGCTGGTCCTCCCCCGGCTACGCCGACCTGATGACCGGCACCTCGTCCGACGTGGCGTTCGCCGACGCGTACGTCAAGGGCGTGAAGTTCGACGCCGAGGCGGCGTACGACGCGGCCGTGAAGAACGCCACGGTGGTCCCGCCGACGTCGGGTGTCGGACGCAAGGGGATGGAGACCTCCCCGTTCGACGGATACGCGAACACGTCGACGCACGAGGGTCTGTCCTGGTCGCTCGAGGGCTACCTCAACGACTACGGCATCGCCCAGATGGGCAAGGCGCTCTACAAGAAGACGAAGAAGCAGCGGTACAAGGAGGAGTCCGAGTACTTCCTCAACCGGGCCCAGAACTACGTCGATCTCTTCGACACCAAGGCCGGCTTCTTCCAGGGCAAGGACGCCGACGGTGACTGGCGCGTCCCGTCCGACCAGTACGACCCGCGGATCTGGGGTTACGACTACACGGAGACCAACGGCTGGGGTTACGCCTTCACGGCGCCGCAGGACAGCCGCGGTCTGGCGAACCTGTACGGCGGCCGCGACGGCCTGGCGAAGAAGCTCGACACGTACTTCTCCACGCCGGAGACGGCCGGACCGGACGTCGTCGGCTCGTACGGCGGAGTCATCCACGAGATGACGGAGGCCCGCGACGTACGCATGGGCATGTACGGCCACAGCAACCAGGTCGCGCACCACGTCACGTACATGTACGACGCGGCGTCGCAGCCGTGGAAGACCCAGGAGAAGGTCCGCGAGGTCCTCGGCCGTCTCTACACGGGCAGCGAGATCGGCCAGGGCTACCACGGTGACGAGGACAACGGCGAGCAGTCGGCCTGGTACCTCTTCTCCTCGCTCGGCTTCTACCCGCTGGTGATGGGCAGTGGCGAGTACGCGATCGGCTCCCCGCTCTTCACGAAGACGACCGTGCACCTGGAGAACGGCCACGACCTCGTGGTCAAGGCTCCGAAGAACAGCACGAAGAACATCTACGTGCAGGGTCTGAAGGTCAACGGCAAGACCTGGACGTCCACGTCGCTGCCGCACGACCTGCTGGCCAAGGGCGGCGTCCTGGACTTCGACATGGGCTCCAAGCCGTCGTCGTGGGGCACCGGCAAGAACGCGGCCCCCACCTCGATCACCACGGACGACAAGACTCCGTCGCCCCGGACGGACGCCCTGAAGGGTGAGGGCGCACTGTTCGACAACACGTCGGCCACCACGGCGACGGTGAGCGGCTCGGTGGAGCTGCCGGTCGGATCGGCGACGAAGGCGGTCCAGTACACGCTGACGTCGGGTTCGGCGGCGAAGGCGCCGACGGGCTGGGTGCTGCAGGGCTCGTCGGACGGCACGACCTGGAAGGACCTCGACAAGCGGTCCGGACAGTCGTTCGCGTGGGACAAGCAGACGCGGGTGTTCTCGGTGAGCAACCCGGGGTCGTACGCGCACTACCGTCTGGTTCCCGCCGGTGACGGGAGCCTCGCGGAGCTGGAGCTGCTTTCCTGATCCAGCGTTCGTCACGTGTGACGCGGACGGCCGGTACCTCCCTTCCGGGGGGTACCGGCCGTCTGTCCTTCCGGGGGGACCGGCCGTCCGTCCAGCTCGTCCGCCGGGGTCAGCCCCACTCCGCCGGATCCGGCAGTGCCCCGCGCAGAAGCCTCTCCGGCAGCGCCAGGTTCAGTGCGGTGACGACCGGCTTGCCGTGCTCGGTGCCGAGCCGTGAGACGGCCCCCGTGGCGAGCTGGAACATGGTGCCGCCGGCCGGAGTCAGCCCCAGGTAGCGGGCGGTGAGCACGCGCAGGAAGTGGGAGTGCGCGACGAGAGCGATGTCCGCGTCCCCCATCTGTTCGGCGGCCGCCCGGACCTCGCTCAGTACCCGGTCCGCCCGTTCCCCCACGTCGGCCGGCGTCTCCCCGGGGTGGGACTCGGGTCCGGGGGCGACGCCGTCCGTCCACAGGTTCCAGGTGGGCCGGGTGCGGTAGATCTCGACGGTGGTCACCCCCTCGTAGCCGCCGTAGTCCCACTCGCGCAGGTCCGGGGTGATACGGGGCGAGGACAGCCCCGCGAGCTCGGCGGTGCGGCGGGCCCGCAGGGCCGGGCTGACGAGGGTGAGACCGATCTTCAGATCGGCGATCAGCGGCACGAGCGCGCGGGCCTGCCGCTCGCCCCGTTCGGTCAGGGGCAGATCGGTGTGGCTCGTGTGGCGCCCGTTCCGGGACCACTCGGTCTCGCCGTGCCGGATCAGGATCAACTCGCCCATGGATGCCATCCGCTCTCTGTGCTGGTCACGCCGCGTACTGCGTAACGTGGAAACCCATCGGTCCACGATCGCATTCCGGATGGCCCGCGAGACGGCGGCCGGTGCTCGTTCCGGGTGCGGCAGCGGGCGGAGTCCGCGGCGGTTCAGTGCGGGATGCTGTCAATGAGTTCTCGGGCGCCCTGCCGCAGAAGGGCCACCGCGACAGATGTTCCGAGCGTGGCCGGGTCCAGGCGCCCCGCCCACTCGTGCGCGTTGAGGATCACCTTGCCGTCGGGGGTGAAGACCTTCGCCCGCAGCGACAGCTCACCGGATCCCTCGGTCCGGGCGTAGCCGGCGATGGGGCTGTTGCAGTGGCCCTGCAGCACGTGGAGGAACATGCGCTCGGCGGTGGCCTCCCGGTGGGTCGCGGGGTGACCGAGACCGCTGACCGCGTCGATCAGCGCCGTGTCCCCCTCACGGCACTGGAGGGCGAGGATCCCGGCTCCGATCGGCGGGCACATCACCTCGACCGGCAGGACTTCGGTGACCACGTCCATGCGGTCGATGCGTTCCAGCCCCGCGACGGCCAGCAGCAGCGCATCCGCCTCGCCCGCGGCGAGCTTCTCCAGACGGCGGTTGGCGTTGCCCCGCATCGGCACGCAGCGCAGGTGCGGGTGGGATGCGGCCAGCTGGGCACTGCGCCGTACGGATGAGGTGCCGATGCGGGTTCCGTCGGGGAGCCGGTCGAGGGAGAGTCCGCCCGGGTGAACGAGCGCGTCCCGGATGTCGTCCCGTTCGACGAAGGCCGCGAAGGTCGTGCCGGCGGGCAGCGGCCGGTCGGCGGGAATGTCCTTGACGCAGTGCACCGCGAGATCCGCCTCGCCCGAGAGCAGGGCCGCGTCGACCTCCTTGGTGAACGCCCCCTTCCCCTCGACCTGGGCGAGATCGCCCATCCATCTGTCACCGGTGGTCTTGACGGCCACGACCTCGGTGGCGGTGCCGGGGAGGAGCGCGGCCAGCTCGGCACGGACCCGGGCCACCTGGGCGAGGGCCATGGGCGAGTCGCGGGACACGATGCGGATGAGTTCAGGGGTGGACATGGCGCCCACGATAGACCGTCGGACCCGGGTCCCCCGGCGCACGCCGCGTACCCATGTGCGCGGAGACGTAAGCAAGTTGAAGCCATCGGACGGGTGTGCGAGACAAGTCCGACGCCACTGCCACGGACCCTCGCGCCGCCTGCCCGGAATCTCCCGCGAGGCCGTTGCCGTCCCGGACGAGGCTGCCGACCGCCAGGAGATCACACCGTGGAAACCTGGCCGCAGTCCGATCGACAAGACGTCCTGTTACGGTCGACGGCATGCGGCCGACGTCGCCCGCCCCGACAGCCCCGGATCCTGTCCGGCCGGTGTACGAGGAGGTCAGCCGTGCATGTCCCGGTACGTCGCGGTGCCCGGTCCGTCCGGCGCCCCGCGCCCGTCTGGCTCACCCACCCGCTGAGCCGGCGCCCGGCTCCCGTTCCCCGGACCGCGATGGTGCGTGGCGCGCTGGCGGCGGGGCCGCTGCTCGGCGCCGGAATCGTCACGGAGCACACGGGGCCCGGAGTTCTCGCGGCGCTCGGAGCGATGCTCGCCGGGGTCAACGACCGCCCGGGGACCCGGCGCAGGGGCGCGGTGGGCATCGGACTGCCCGCCCTGGCCGGATCGCTCGGGATACTGGTCGGGACCACGGTCGCGGACAGTGCCGGAGCCTGGGCCGCGGTGCCCGTGCTCTTCCTGGTGGGATGGTTCTCCGGCGCGCTCAGCACGGTGGGTCCGGTGTGGTCGGCGGCCGCCCTCCAGCTGCTGGTCGCCACCACGATCGGCCTGGGGATGCCGATGCCGGGTCCGGCCTGGTTCAAGGCCGGCTGTTTCCTCTCCGGCGCCTCCTGGCTGCTGCTGTTGCGCCTGGTCCCGCGGACGCCGCGGCCCGGCGGGCCCGTACGGTCGAACGGTGAACACGAGGCGGTCGCCGCCGTGTTCGACGCGCTGGCGGACGCTCTGCACGCATTCGGCGGACCTCGGGGCCCGGCCGCGCGCCGCAGGCTGGTCGCCGCGCAGCAGCAGGCGGACGAGGCGCTACGTCTGATGCGGCTGCTGCCCTGGCCCGGTCGGGCCGGCGCTGCGGGCCATCCGCTGGCCAAGCGTCTCGGCGCTGCCGTCGCGCTGTGCGAGGCGGGCATCGCGCTGCTGTGGGAAGGTCGCGCCGTGCCCGGCGAGGTCGCCGACGGACCCCGCAGGCTGGCCGCCGCCGTACGGACCGGCGGCCCGGTGGGGCTGCTGCCGAGCCCGCTGTCGGACACGGTGGGGCGGGCGGCGTTCGACCGGGCGCTGCTGGAGGCCGCCGTGGTGTTCGACCGGACGCTTCACGGCGCCGCCTCCCCGGGCCCGAGGAAGGTCACCGCGCCGGCGCGGCCGTGGCGGAGCATGCGGTCGCCCGCCGGGAGGGAGTACGGGCTGCGGGTGGCGCTCTGCGTCACGGTCACCGGTGCGGTGGCACAGACGCTGCACGAGGCGCACTGGTACTGGCTGCCGGCCACCGCCGCGTTCCTCGTCAAGCCGGACATGGGGCCGCTGTTCTCCCGGGTGGTGAACCGGTTCGCGGGCACCGTCGCCGGGGTACTGGCGTTCGTCCTGTGCACGGCGGTTCCCGGCGGGCTCGGCGCCCCGGCCACCGTGGCGCTGGTCGTCGCGGGTGGCGCGCTGATCCCGTTCTCCGTACGCCACTTCGGTCTGCAGACCGCGGTGATCACGGTGCTGGTGCTCTCCTTCGTCCGCACGGCCGGTGACACCGAGGCCGCTCCCGCCCGGCTGCTGGAGACCACTCTCGCCTGCGCCATCGTGCTGCTCGTCGGGCACCTTCCACGGCTGGCCGACCCCGGGGTGCGGGTGGGCCACCGGTACGCGGTCGCGCTGCGCTGCACCGAGCGGTATCTGCGCCATGTGCTGGCCGGGCCGGAAGGGTCGCTGGCCCCGCGCAGGCCGGGCGCGCAGGGGCCGGCTCTGCGCAACGCCGCGTACCGCGCGCTCGCCGAGGCACGCGCGGCCGCGGAGACGGCCGCGGCCGAACTGCCGGGCCCGTACGGGGGGAAGAGGCGCGACTGGTCGGCCGTGACGGCCTCCGCGGAACTGATCGTCGACGCGGCCGCCGTGTGCGCGCTCCGGGTCGAGCACGGTGTGCCCCGGCCCTCCCCGGCCGAGGTGGAGCAGGTGACGACCGCGCTGTCGTCGGCTGCCGACGCGCTGGAGGGCGGTCACGGCGGCAGCCGTCCCGCGCCGGGTGCGGGGCCGCGGGACTGCCGTTCGCTGCGGGACGTCATGACCCAGCTGCACGGCATTCACGCGTTCACCGCCGCCGCGTGAACGCGGCAGGGCCGCATCCCGTCACCGGGATGCGGCCCTGCCTGCTGTTCCTGCCGGACCCTACTTGCGGATCAGGCTGCGGAGCACGTACTGCATGATGCCGCCGTTGCGGTAGTAGTCCGCCTCGCCGGGGGTGTCGATGCGGACGACCGCGTCGAACTCCACACCGGTGTCGGTGGAGACCTTCACCGTGCGCGGCGTGGTGCCGTTGTTCAGCTCCGTCACACCGGTGAAGGAGAAGGTCTCCTCGCCGGTGAGGCCGAGGGTCTCGGCGGTCGCGCCCTCCGGGAACTGGAGCGGCAGGACACCCATGCCGATGAGGTTCGAGCGGTGGATGCGCTCGTACGACTCGGCGATGACGGCCTTGACGCCGAGGAGCGCGGTGCCCTTGGCGGCCCAGTCACGGGACGAGCCGGAGCCGTACTCCTTGCCCGCCAGGATGACCAGCGGGACGCCCGCGGCCTGGTAGTTCTGCGAGGCATCGTAGATGAACGACACCGGCGCACCTTCATCGGACCGGGTGAAGTCGCGGGTGTAGCCACCCTCGGTGCCCGGGGCGATCTGGTTGCGCAGGCGGATGTTCGCGAAGGTGCCGCGAATCATGACCTCGTGGTTACCGCGGCGCGAGCCGTACGAGTTGAAGTCGCGGCGCTCGACACCGTGCTCCGTCAGGTACGTGCCGGCCGGGGTGTCGGCCTTGATCGCACCGGCCGGGGAGATGTGGTCGGTGGTGACCGAGTCGCCCAGCTTGGCGAGCACGCGCGCGCCGGCGATGTCGGAGACCGGGGTGGTCTCCATCGTCATGCCCTCGAAGTACGGGGGCTTACGGACGTAGGTCGACTCGGCGTCCCACTCGAAGGTGTTGCCGGTCGGGATCGGCAGCGCCTGCCACTGGGCGTCGCCCGCGAAGACGTCCTGGTAGGACTTGTTGAACATGTCCTCGCCGATGGAGTTGGCGACGACGTCGTTGACCTCGGCCTCGGTGGGCCAGATGTCCGCGAGGTGGACCGGCTTGCCGTCCTGGTCGACGCCCAGGGCGTCCTTGGTGATGTCGACCTTCATCGAACCGGCGATGGCGTACGCGACGACCAGCGGCGGGGACGCCAGGTAGTTCATCTTGACGTCGGGGTTGATCCGGCCCTCGAAGTTACGGTTGCCGGAGAGCACCGAGGTCACGGCCAGGTCGTGCTCGTTGACCGCCTTGGAGACCTCTTCCGGCAGCGGGCCGGAGTTGCCGATGCAGGTGGTGCAGCCGTAGCCGACGAGGTTGAAGCCGACCTTGTCGAGGTACGGGGTCAGGCCCGCCTTGTCGAAGTAGTCGGTGACGACCTTGGAGCCCGGGGCGAGCGTGGTCTTGACCCACGGCTTGCGGGTCAGGCCCTTCTCGACCGCCTTCTTGGCCACGAGCGCGGCGGCGACCATGACGTACGGGTTCGAGGTGTTGGTGCACGAGGTGATCGCGGCGACGGTGACGGCGCCGTGGTCGATCTCGTACGTCGTCCCGTCGGGGGCCGTCACCGTGGTCGGACGCGACGGCACACCGTTGCTGGAGGCCGGCGAGTCGGAGGCCGGGAAGGACTCCTTGCCCGACTCCTCGTCCTCGGAGACGTAGTTGCGGACGTCCTGCGCGAACTGCTGCGAGGCGTTGGCGAGGACGATGCGGTCCTGCGGGCGCTTCGGGCCGGCGATGGAGGGGACGACCGTGGAGAGGTCGAGCTCCAGCTTCTCGGAGAAGTCCGGCTCGGCGGCCGGGTCGAGCCAGAGGCCCTGCTCCTTGGCGTACGCCTCGACGAGCGCGACCTGCTGCTCGTCACGGCCGGTCAGGCGCAGGTACTTCAGCGTCTCGTCGTCGATCGGGAAGATCGCGGCGGTGGAGCCGAACTCCGGCGACATGTTGCCGATGGTGGCGCGGTTCGCGAGGGAGGTGGCGGCGACGCCCTCACCGTAGAACTCGACGAACTTGCCGACGACGCCGTGCTTGCGGAGCATCTCCGTGATGGTCAGCACGAGGTCGGTGGCGGTGGTGCCGGGCTTCAGCTCGCCGGTCAGCTTGAAGCCGACGACGCGCGGGATGAGCATCGAGACCGGCTGGCCGAGCATCGCGGCCTCGGCCTCGATGCCGCCGACGCCCCAGCCCAGCACGCCGAGGCCGTTGACCATGGTGGTGTGCGAGTCGGTGCCGACGAGGGTGTCGGGGTACGCCTGGCCGTTCCGGACCATGACCGTACGGGCCAGGTGCTCGATGTTGACCTGGTGGACGATGCCGGTGCCCGGGGGGACGACCTTGAACTCGTCGAAGGCGGTCTGGCCCCAGCGCAGGAACTGGTAGCGCTCCTTGTTGCGGCCGTACTCCAGCTCGACGTTCTGCGCGAACGCGTCCTTGGTGCCGAACTTGTCCGCGATGACGGAGTGGTCGATGACCAGCTCGGCCGGCGCCAGCGGGTTGATCTTCGCCGGGTCGCCGCCGAGCTCCTTCACGGCCTCACGCATGGTGGCGAGGTCCACGACACACGGAACGCCGGTGAAGTCCTGCATGATCACGCGGGCCGGCGTGAACTGGATCTCCTGGCTGGGCTGGGCCTGGGAGTCCCAGCCACCCAGCGCCCGGATGTGGTCGGCGGTGATGTTCGCGCCGTCCTCGGTGCGGAGCAGGTTCTCCAGCAGCACCTTCAGGCTGTAAGGGAGGCGCGCGGAGCCCTCGACCTTGTCCAGCTTGAAGATCTCGTACGACTCGTCGCCCACGCGCAGCGTGCTGCGGGCGTCGAAGCTGTTCGCCGACACGACAGTCTCCTTCATCAATGTGCGCGTACTACCGCGCCGCGCCTCTTTTTCGGCGGGCGCCGCGTGGTGCCGCCTACGGCTCCTCGACCATCCGCTAAGGTAAGGCTTAGTTAGGTAACCCTTACCTCTCGGCGGCGCGGTGCACCCTCGGCAGATATCTCGATGTCGAGATAACTCTAGTACATCACCGCCGACGGGTCATGCGCGGCTGCCCCTGTCCTGCCCCGACGAAGTCAGTCGCCCTCGCCCGCGCTCGTCCGCGTGGACCGGATCGGGTGAGACGTAGAGACTCGGTTCGTCGAGACGGATCCCGGGGGCCAGGACCGAACAGGCTCCGTACCGTCCGGTCCCAGGTCGGGCTGCCGCTGTACCGGTCGGGCCGTCACGCCCTGGCGCCGGCGACTCCCGAGCCATCCGTGCAGTCACGGACTCGCGCACCACCGTTCGCGCCGTGGCGACCGCGGCGAGCGTCGATCCGGCTCTGGCCATGCAGTACTTCGGCTCGAAGCGGGAGCTGTTCAGCCAAGTCGTGCAGGCGCCCTCCGGACGCGCCGGCGACGGTGCGGGCGCCCTGCGCCCGGTCCGGGCCCGTGCTCTTCCCCGATTCGCCTGCCCACGGGACGCCCCTGCGGCCACAATCGGCTGCGGCCGACGAGGGAGCACCTCCACACCTGCGGCGAGGGGAACGGACCGGATGGACGAGCGCACGCGGCAGGCCGAGCGATTCGAGGGAGAACGGGCCCGTCTGCGAGCGATGGCCTACCGGATGCTCGGCTCGGTGAGCGAGGCCGACGACGCCGTCCAGGAGACCTGGCTGCGCCTCGGCCGCACCGACGCGGCCGGCATCGAGAATCTCGGCGGATGGCTGACGACGGTGGCGGCCCGGGTGTGTCTGAACATGCTGCGCGCACGGGAGTCACGGCGTGAGGAACCTCTCGGCGCGTCCGCCCCCGAACCGGTCGCGGGCCACCGGGACGGCGGCGCTCCCGAGGAGGAGGCGATCCTGGCCGACTCGGTCGGCCTGGCCCTGCTGGTGGTGCTGGACACGCTGTCACCGGCCGAGCGGATCGCCTTCGTGCTGCACGACCTCTTCGCGGTGCCCTTCGACGAGATAGCCCCGATGATCGAGCGCTCCCCGACCGCGACCAGGCAGCTCGCCAGCCGCGCCCGCCGCCGGGTCAAGGGGGTCTCCCCTGCGCCCGCCGCCGATCCGGCGCTTCAGCGTCGCGTCGTCGAGGCCTTCCTGACCGCCACCCGCGGCGGGGACTTCGACGCACTGGTACGGCTGCTCCACCCGGACGTGGTCCTCCGCGCCGACCCCGCGGTGATCCCCACCCCCACGCCCGTCGTCGTCCGCGGCGCCCGCACCGTCGCCGAGGGGGCGATGGCCGCCATGGGACGGGCCCGGTCCACCCGGACCGGCCTGGTCGACGGAACGGCCGGACTCGTGATGGCCCCTGGTGGACGACTGTTCCTGGTACTCGCGTTCACGATCACCGACGGCGTGATCACCGGGATCGACGTGATCGCGGACCCGGAGCGTCTGCGCCGGATCGATATCGCGGTTCTCGACGCGTGAGCACGAACCGGCGTCCCGCACCCGGACAACGGAGGCCGGACCGGATGCCGGCCCGTCCGACCCCGGGGCGCTCACTCCGCGACACCCGGTCGGACCCGCCCGGCGTGCCGAACCGCCGCAACAGGCGGACAGTGGGACCGGGTGGCGCGTCCTTTTCCGAGGGCGCGCTCCCTAGTGCGCCCGCGCCCCCTCCAGCGCTTCACATGCGTCACTCGAACACCACGGCCCCGCCTCATTGACATCTCATATTTGAGATAACCTGGCGTCATGTCAGACGACTACCTTGCACGCATCGGCAAGCTCATACGTGACGCCCGCCAGCACAGGGGCTGGACACAGAGCCAACTCGCCGAGGCGCTCGGCACCAGCCAGAGCGCCGTGAACCGCATCGAGCGCGGCAATCAGAACATCAGTCTTGAGATGATTGCCCGTATCGGTGAAGCACTCGACAGCGAGATCGTGTCGCTCGGCTATGCCGGGCCGATGCACCTCCGGGTGGTCGGCGGACGCCGCCTCTCGGGCTCCATCGACGTCAAGACCAGCAAGAACGCCTGCGTGGCCCTGCTCTGCGGCTCGTTGCTCAACAAGGGGCGTACGGTGCTGCGCCGGGTCGCCCGGATCGAAGAGGTCTACCGCCTCCTCGAAGTGCTGAACTCCATCGGTGTCCGCGCCCGGTGGATCAACGACGGTACCGATCTGGAGATCGTCCCGCCGGCCCGGCTCGACATGGACGCCATCGACGCGGACGCAGCCCGCCGCACCCGGTCCATCATCATGTTCCTCGGCCCCCTGCTGCATCGCATGGACCGGTTCAAACTGCCCTACGCGGGCGGCTGCGACCTCGGCACCCGGACCATCGAGCCGCACATGATCGCACTGCGCCGGTTCGGCCTGGAGATCGCCGCCACCGAGGGCCTGTACCACGCACAGATAGACCACTCGGTCACCCCGGACCGCCCCATCGTGCTGACGGAGCGAGGGGACACGGTGACCGAGAACGCACTGCTGGCCGCCGCCCGCCACGACGGCACGACCGTCATCCGCAACGCGTCCTCCAACTACATGGTCCAGGACCTCTGCTTCTTCCTGGAGGCGCTGGGCGTACGGGTGGACGGCGTCGGTACGACGACGCTGACCGTGCACGGCGTGCCGCACATAGACGTGGACGTCGACTACTCCCCCTCCGAGGACCCGGTCGAGGCGATGAGTCTGCTCGCCGCCGCCGTGGTGACGGAGTCCCGGCTGACCATCCGCAGGGTCCCGATCGAGTTCCTGGAGATCGAGCTCGCGGTACTGGAGGAGATGGGCGTCGACTGCGACCGCACGGCGGAGTACGCAGCGGACAACGGCCGTACCCGGCTGGTCGACCTGACGGTCCGGCCCTCCAAGCTGGAGGCCCCGATCGACAAGATCCACCCGATGCCGTTCCCCGGCCTCAACATCGACAACGTGCCGTTCTTCGCGGCCATCGCCGCCTCGGCGCACGGCCAGACCCTCATACACGACTGGGTCTACGACAACCGGGCGATCTATCTGACCGACCTCAACCGCCTGGGCGGCCGACTCCAACTCCTCGACCCGCACCGGGTTCTGGTGGAGGGTCCGACCCGGTGGCGCGCGGCCGAGATGATGTGCCCGCCGGCGCTGCGCCCCGCCGTGGTGGTCCTGCTGGCGATGATGGCGGCCGAAGGGACCTCCGTCCTGCGCAATGTGTACGTCATCAACCGCGGCTACGAGGAACTGGCCGAACGGCTCAACTCGGTCGGCGCCCAGATCGAGATCTTCCGGGACATCTGAGACTGGACAAGTGACCACTCCGCCACACCCCACCCGAGCTGCGCACATACAGATTCGGAGGGGGTGTGGCGGTGACCTTGGGACTTCCCTGGGACTTTGCGCCGTGCGCAATTCAGGATATTTCCGTTCGGGCGATTGACGCGTACATGCAGTACAATGCGCCTCTGGAATCTACTCAGAAGAGAGCATTGTGAATAAAGCGCGCACATTTCTCGTGGTGGCATGCACACTCATGGTCGCCGCATGCGGGGGAAGCAGCACTTCCATCAACACATCCCGCCTGACCGACCGGGAAAAGGAATGGGTCGAGTTCTCCTACGCGCACGAGAAGAACGAAGATATCAAACGGACCTGGGAACAACTGCCCGCCGAAGGCGTCAAGTCCTACCTCGATCAGCAGCGTCCCCGCCTGTGCGGCGACACGGCGTCGCTGATGCAGAGTCTGAAGGAAGCGGGCTACGAGGCAGGTGAAATGCAGGAGTACAAGGAAAAGACAGCGGAACTCATTTGCTAGCCCCCATGGAGCGGATTTTTTCCGTCAAGGCGTTCCAGGGGCAGACCACACGCTTGCAGAGCGAAGGTCCCTGCCGTCGCCGGCAGGGACCTTCACGTCCGGAAGCCGGCTACTTGCTGGATGACACCGCGCCTCCGAGAATCCTCAGTGAATACTTGTCATACGCCCGGTGCAGAACCATCGTCACCGGACCCGAGGTGAAGACCCCACTGACGACGTACTCCATCTTGTTTCCCAACTCGGCGACCTTCTTCTCATACAGGGAATCGGTCTCCTTCTTCGCCTGCTCGAGCCACGAAGACGCCTTTCCGTGGTCTACTCCCGCCACGTCGAGTCCGGTGCAGGAAGCGAGGAAGTCGAAACCATCGGATTGGTTCGTGCTGGTTCCGCACAGGAGAGACGACATGTTCTCGTGATCGGCGTATCCGGCCGAAACCGTCACCCCGTTCCCGCCGCGTCCGTGGACATAAGTTCTCTTTTTCCCGTCGGGCATCTCCTGCTCAACGGGCTTGTCCAGCTTCAGCTTCCACTCTCTCGAGAGCCCGGTGAGGAATTCTTTCCCGGTGTATCCCGAGGCCATCGTGTCCGCCGCGCCGAAGCTGGGCCGCTTGTCGCCGGTTACCGCGTGCTTCGGCAGATCGGCAGCACGCGGCGCAGTCCGCGTCCTGGACGGCTCAGGATGAGGCGCTGCCGCCTTCGTACGCTCGGACGCTGCCGTTCCGGGGCTGTTCCGGCTGCAGGAGGCGGCTCCCGCCGCGCCGATGACGACAGTCATCAGCACGGCGGGAACGCGGATGGCGGCGCGTATCACAAGCCACCGTCGTTGAGGGCGCACGGGCCGGGGTCGGAGTAGTTGAACGGAACGAAGGCGATCGCGTCGAACGCCACGTTGTCGTCTCCGGTGCCGTCCTTGTGGATGTTGTCCGCCTCGATCCGGCCACCCTTCCAGAAGCTGAAGGTGCCCAGCTCGAACCAGGTGTCGTTGCCCGCGCTGCGGGTTCCCTGGTTGACATTGCAGTAGTCGGGTTTGGCGCCCATCGTGTTGTCGCCCGGGATGAGGTCGTACCGGACGACCGCTTCCGCGCCGTGGCTGGGCAGGTGGACATAGACCTTGTAGCGCTGACCGGGCTGGTCTCCGGAGGGGAGCTTCTCCTGGTTGACCTCCCACCGGCCGGTGACCTTGTGGAAGGGCTCGCTGTATCCGTAGCTGTGCGTGAAGTAGATGTGGTGGTCGTACCCGGCACCGAGCTGGTGGAGGTCGATGGGGGCGATGTAGGGGGTCGCGCGGAAGGTGCCGTCGTCCCTCAGCATGGTGATGTTGTCACCGGTCTGAAGGGTGAACTTGCCGTCGTCGGCCGCCTCGAAGTCCCCGCAGTCGTAGGTGTCCTCGTGCTCTCCGAGGTCATCGACGATGATGGCGTCGGTGTAGACGCTCGGGTGGTCGATGCACGGGCCGTGACCGTACTTGCTCTTGAGTTCGGGCTCTCCCGAGCCGAGCGAGTAGCTGAGCTGCTCGGTACTGGAGTTGCCGGTGCTCTGCGAGCCCATCCAGTCCACGGTGCCGCTCCAGTAGCAACTCTCGTCCCAGCTCGGGCAAGGGTCGGCCGCGTCCGAGTCGCACGCGTTGATGGACGGGTCGCAGAACAGAGTGCGCGGGGCGACCTTGATCACGCCGAGCGGCATGTCCGGCCTGGAGTACGACTCCTCTGCGTCCCAGGTCTTCTGCGGGACTTCCGCCCAGCCGAAGATCTTTTCCGGGTAGTTCCAGTCGGCGGGGTGGGAGGCGTCGTCATAGCTGTAGCGCAGGAACGGCTGCCGGTCGGCCGGGTAGGACGGGTTGATCGGGTTGTTCAAGAAGCCCAAGCCGACGGAACCGGAGGTGTAGACGCCGGAGTTGTAGCCCCACAGCGCCGTGTACCAGTTCTCGATGTAGGCCGGGCTGCCGTTGTTGATGTTCATGCCCAGCGCCTTGAGCTGGTTCCACTTCTCGGCCAGGATGCCCAGACCGGCGGCGATGTTCGCGGCGTAGTCAGTGGTGACGGCACCGGCGTGCAAGGGGTCGAGCTGCTCCGCGTGCTTCTCGGACATGCCGGTCGTCACCTGGGCGATGCCGTAACCGCAGTCGGCCTTCGCCCGGTTGGGGTAGCCGTGGACACCGTTTGCGTTGCCGAACCAGTCGGACTTGGTCACGTTGCCCGAGTCGCCGTTCACAGAGTGCCAGGACGCCTGCTTGAAGTTGGACTCCTGGGCGAGGATGCCCAGCATGACCTGTGCGGGAATGTCGCCCCCGCCGGTCAACGGCGGCTTGGGGAACAGCCCCTGCGGGGTGTAGGCGGCAAGGCCGGTGTCGTGCCAGTCCTTCGGGCGGGAGACCTTCAACTCGCCGTGCACAGCCTGGTCGACCGCCCACTCGACCATGTTCGCGCTGGGCTGGAGTGCCTGGCGCTTCGGGTCGTTGCGTTTGACGATGCAGGGGGTTTCCATCTCCGGGACCTTGCCGAAGACGGCCGCACCGGATCCGGACAGGCACTGCGATTCCGGCCCGCCCTCACCGCAGGTGGCAGGATCGTCGTCATCGTCTCCGGCCACGGTGAACGCGGCCGGGTCCATCGGCAACGAGGAATCCGGCTTCGGCCGCTTGCGGTCGGCGTCCACGAGCTTGGTGGCCTTCGCACCGGTCTTGAGCGCGGTCGCCTTGACGGTCAGCGATCCGGCGCCCTCGTCCGAGGGTGAGCCGATGCGCGTGGTGATGCCCTTCATCTGCTCGGAGAACACCGAGTTGGTCACCAGGTGACCGTGGCGGGAGATCCCGGCCACGCGGCCGTCCACCGCGTGCTTGGAGAGCCCCGGGGCGTTACTGGTGTCGATTCCCTTCACGTCGCCGACGACCGCGTCGCCGTCGGCCACGGGGAGGAGTTTGACCTCCCCCTTCGGGGCTCGGCCCAGTTCGGTGAAGTCCTTGCCGGTGAAGCGGGAGATGACGCTGCTCTTGCCGTCGACCGTGCCGACGTCCACGGTGCCGTTCTTCGAGGCGGTCAGCGCGAACATCGGGCCGGGCACCGCGGCGAGCTTGCGGGCGGACAGCTTCTTGCCGTTGCCCTTCAGGTCGACGAGGTTGCCGTCGAGCACGCCGACCGTGCGCTTCTGTGTGGGCGTGACGTGCGTCAGGTAGCCGTCGACCGTGCGGCGGGAGGAAACCGATCCCGTGGCCGCGTCGACCGATGTCACCGTCGTCGAGCCGGCGGACCTGTCGGTGGCCGAACTGGAGGTGAACGCCACCTCGTCGCCCGTGCCGCAGCCCGGCGTGAAGTACGCCAGTTGCACCCGGTCGGGAACCTCGGTCACCTTGCCGTCGGAGAGACGGATCACCGCGGCGAACGCGCCGTTCTGGTACGCGCCGGGCTCGTTGGACCAGGCCGACGGGGCGTAGACCGCTGCCGCGTAATTCCCTGATCCCGTGGTGCAGACGTAGCCCGTCCACGGGCCGACGTCGGAAAGTTGCTTGCGGTTGAGGCGGGCGATCTCGTAGAAGGAGAACCCGTCGCTCTCCCTCGCCGCGAGGATGTGCAGTCCCTCGGCGTCACCGGTGGCCTGCACGATCGCGTCCGGTGACGAGGCATAGCCCGACCCCAGGTCCTGGCTCGGTGTGGAGAACAGGCGGGGCGTCGAACCGTCCGCGGCGGTCGGGGCCACCGTGGTGTCCGCGGAAGCCAGCGGGACCAGGGCGGCGGATGCCGCCACCACGCTCATGGCTATCAGCGGATTCATGGACAAATATCTTCTGAGACGTCTCTTTCGCATGATCTTCCTTAAAGCCAGTCCGTACAAAGGCCGTGCATGACCGGGAGGCTCGCGTCGACCGGTTTGTCCGTGGTGGTACTGGGGTCGTTGATGATGTACCTCAGCGGCTCGGGGTCGTACTGGGAATCGACGTCGTTCCAGCACGCCTTCGCGGTCGTGCTCTTCCAGTTCTGCATCTTGGTGTAGGCGCCTGCCACGCCGTCGGCGAGCAGGCCCGCCGTGTCGTAGGCCTCGATGCCGCCGTCGGGATCACGTGTCGTCCACAGCGTCAGGTACACGTAGTCAGGCGATGTGTCGAGATCGCGTGAGACCTTCGCCCATACCCCCTGACAATTCGGTGACCACATCAGCCGCACCGCGACCGACTCGTCCGGCTCGGTCACCTGCTGAAGAATCTCGGCGTCGTCGTCACACCCCATCTGAATCGGGTCCTTGCCCGAACAGGTGGCTCGCCAGCAGTCGGCGGCGGATGCCGGGGACGCGTGAATTCCCTGAAAAACTCCGGCCAGCAGCGTCAGAGCAGCCGCTGCCGGCCCCCATCTACGTATGCCGTGCACACACATCACCTCAGATATTTCTTCTCCGTGCCGCATCGGGCGCAGCACGGAGGGCGTGTTCATCCTTGTTGTCCTCGTGCCACTCAGGGCGTCGGAGGAACGCGTGCAGTTTACGTGAACACGCCAGCGGGTCAGGGGAGTTGTGCCGCCTTTCACCTGCGCTGATGCCGAAGTCGGACGTGTGATGGCAGCGCACCTCATAGGTGGTGCGCGACCACAGAGTGGGGCGTGTCAGGCAGTGTTTCCGCAGCGGTCAGCAGGGTGTGCAACTGCCACTTCGGAATCTCGGAGCACTGAGGAACTGTCGCTCCACGCCGGGCCGTTCCGGCTCACCCGAGCAAGTGACTCCTCGACGACTTGGGTGGCGACGGCGATCCGGCACGGTGGGCGCGGGCCGTTGCGGCCGAGCCCGTCGGCGGACTCCGGGGGCGTAGGCGTGCGCCTCGTCGACGGTGAACGTCCTTCCCGGCAAAGGCCGGCAACCGCGGTGCCGGACGCGGATTTCGAGGGCGCGGAGCCGTCAGAGGCCGGCGAGCAGGCCGTCGAGCGGGGCGGGTACGGCGTCGGGGTCGAGGGCCTCGACGAGGGCGCGACCGTAGTGGATCTTGCGCCCCTTCTTTGTGCCGAGGAAGCGCCGCAACTGCTGCTGCGGAGTGCGTCCCTGTTGTGCGGGCTGCTGGAGGAAGATCTCCAGGGCGCGCAGGTCTCCCTCCGCACGGACGAGCTCCTGCACCCGTGTCACGCCCAGCGCGCGGATCAGCTCGTCCTCGAGATCCTTCGCGCAGACGAAGAACCCCTGCTGTGGCGCACCGGCCCGTTCCAGGCCGCGGACGTAGTAGGGATGCTCGGCTTCGTCGCACAACCCCGTGAGGCGGAGGCCCAGGCCGGGTGGCCCGAGGAGACGGGTGAAGCGCCCGACGCTCATCGCACCGCCCATCGGCAGGACGCAGACTCCTTCGGCCTCCAGGTCCCGTCCGCGGCGCGCGGCCAGCGCACCGACCGCTGCGGCGTCGCTCGGCCCTTCGAGCAGGACGGCTGTCCGGACAGGCAGCCGCTCGGCCAGCTCGCGCGCGGGGTCGCCGGGGCCACCGGCCGCCCACGCGACGACTGCCTCCCGGAACTCCCCCATGCCGACCATGGGACGAGTCTCCGCCCTTCCCGGCTGTCACGGTAGGGAATTTCCGCCGCACGTCGATCGGCGGTGAGCGGTCCGCCGCGGCCCGGCGGCCCTGTTCGACCCGGTCAGCCATTCGCGTGAAGCTGTATCGCCGCTGCGTGTACTGGTCCGGGGCGGCACGCTCCTCGAACAGGATTCGACAATGACCACGGTACGAGGAATGCGATGACGGCCACCGGACCGGCGCGGGAGGCGGCGTCGCGCGCGGCCGCCGATCTCTCACGGACAACCCTCCCGGAGCAGCCGCGCGGCCAGGTGCTGCCGGTGGCCGACGGGGCGGCGGGCACCTGGTCCGTGCCTTCGTGGGCAGGGCTCTGGCCGGCTGCGCTCTGTCTCGCGCCGCTCGGCCTGCTGGGGGTGGCGGCGTGGTTCGGGCGCTGGGTCCGCCCCAGCGCCGACGAGTGGTGTTTCCTGCCTGTCGTGCGTGACCAGGGGCTCGCCGGAATGATCGGCAAGTTCTATCTCGGGGACAACGGGCGGATCGCGAATGCCGTGATGGTCTGGGCGTACGCGAAGCCAGGTGTGGCGGGGCACCAGTGGTTCGGTCTGGTCAGCGGCACCGTCATGCTGGGGATCCTGTGGGCGGTGACCGCCTCGGCGCTGCGCAGGGCGGGGCTGACGGCTCCGCGCGGAGTCCCGTTGCTCGTGGCCTCGATGGTGACGGCCGTCTTCCTCCTCGCGACACCCAATACGTACAAGACGTTCTACTGGCCCGCCTCCTCCGTCTCGCACACGATGGCACCGGTGCTCGCCTGCGCCGCTGCCCTGCCCGCGCTGCGGGCGCGGTCCCGGACGGGGAGGCGTGCCGCAACGGCCGTCGTCCTCCTGGCGGGGCTCTGCATGGGCACGCTGTCGGAAGAGGCATCGGTCGTCGTGATCGTCGTGATGTCGGCCGTCGCGCTCCTCGCCCGTCCGGTCTTCCCCGGGCGACGGCGGGCCGCCGTGCGCGTCTGGTGCCTGGCCGGCATCGGCGGGACCGGTATCGGGACTCTCGTGCTCTTCACGTCTCCGGGCGCCCGGATCCGGCGGGGGCGGTTCGGTACGGACGGGGTGTCCTTCCTGGCGCCCGATCCACTCCTCGGAGCCCTGCGCGACTTCGGGCACATCCTGGGAACACTGCTGACCACCTGGGCCTACCTGGGTGCCGTCGCGGCCGGGGTGCTGCTGGGGCTGCTCGTCAGGGGCGGGGACGGGCGCCGCGTGACGCTGCCGCGGCGCTGGCCGCTGTTCGGCGGCGCCGGTGTCCTCGTGTTCCTGCTCGCCGGCTACCTCTGCACGGTCGTCGCGTATCCCGTCTTCGGCAGGAGCGTGGTCACCTCCTCCCGGATCTGGAACGACTACCTCCTGCTGTTCCTGGCGGTGCTCGTCGGTGCAGGTGCGCTGCTGGGACTCGCGCTCGGGCGGCGTGCCCGGCGTTCCGGCGCGGTGCGGGCGGCCGGGGCCGCGGTGTGCGCGGCGGTGTGCGCCGTCGTGTGTGTCGCTCTCACCGTGCCGCTGGGGCGGCTCGAAGGGGACATGCGTGTACGGGCGGTGGCCTGGGAGCGGCAGGACCGGTGGATGCGCGCCCGCGCGGCGGCCGGTGCCCGGGTCCTCCCGTACACGCCCCTGCCGGTCGCCGGAATGGTGGAACCGTTCCGGCACCACGGGCGGCGGGTCTGGCCGAACACCTGCGTCGCCGACTACTACCGCCTGGACCGGATCACCTATGCGCCGCGGGTCCCCTGACCGGTCGCAGCCGCGGCCGCCCCCTCACCGCCGGCCGGGACCCGGCGTGCCCGTCAGCGCTCCTCGGTCAGCTGTGCGTCCAGTTCGTCGAAGAGCAGTTCGCTGTGGTCGATCTGACCGGTCCGGTACGCGGAGCGCGCCACCAGGTGCGCGGCGACCGGTCCGGTCATCAGCTGGAAGAACCCGATGAGGGCGAGCGTGGCGAGGTCCATGCCGCTGCGCAGCCGCAGCGCGACCCCGGCGAGGACCAGCAGCATGCCGAGGCTCTGCGGTTTGGTCGCGGCGTGGCTACGGGACAGGACGTCCGGCAGCCGCAGCATGCCGATCACTCCGAGCAGGCAGATGGCGGCGCCGATGAGGACCAGCACCGCGCCGGTCGTGTCGGCGACCTGGAGCCAGACGTTCACTTCGCTCCCTCCTCCTTCTGCGGCTTCCTCTTCGGCCGGTCGCGCACCGCGATGAAGCGCGCGATGCCCACCGAGCCGGTGAACCCGAGGAAGGCGAGCACCAGCATGATCGGGAAGTAGAACGGATCGCGGGCGAAGGCCGACTTGGCGCCGAGACCCGCGATGATGAGGGCCGCGCAGACGTCCAGCGAGATGGCCCGGTCCAGCATCGAAGGACCACGCCAGATACGGGTGAGCAGCCCCGCCCCGGCGATGATGATCAGCACGACGGCGGCGGTGAGCACCACCCGGTCGACGGTCTCCGGGACGGTCATGCGTCCGCTCCTCCTTCCCCTGTCCGCGGCATGGGCGGGGGTGGTCCTGCCACCCGGGCGATCTCGTCGCTGGTGCCGAACGCCCGTACCGTCAGCGCCTCCAGCCGCCACACGGACCTTCGGGCGGCATCGAGTACGGCGGGCCGGTCCGCGTCGAGAACGTGCAGGAAGACGGTGGCCGTGGCGCGGCGCACCTCGACGACCGATCCGCCGGGCACGTTCGACACGGCGACCGCGGTCGCGGCGAGCATCAGGTCGGAACGGCAGCGCAGCGGTACGGCGATGACGGCGGCCCGGTGCGGATGGTCGACGAAGATCTGCCGGGTGACCTTCAGACCCGAGGTGTACATGTCGTAGAGGAGATAGCCGGCGAGGAGCACGATGCCCCAGGGGTGCAGCCGGAGCCCCAGGTCGACGCGGGGCAGCGGGAACGCCAGGCAGACAGCCACCGCGACGAGCACCCCGGTCACCACGTTGGCCCAGCTCAGGCTGGACCAGAGGAGCACCCAGATGACGGTGAGCCAGGCGATCAGTGGAAGGTCGAGCACCCGGCGTCGGCGGCCGAATTCGCAGCTGAACGGGGGAAGTTCGGCGTTCCGGTGGGAGAAGGTGATCCAGCGACTCACCGGCCGAGCACCGCCTCGGTGTACGGGGTGCGTGCGAGGAGTTCGGCGGCGGTGCGGTCGGTGTAGGAGGTCAGCGGCCCGGCCAGCACGGTGAAGGAGAGTCCGAAGGCGACGGCTGCCGCGGTGGCGCCGGTCATGAGCCGCGGCAGCCGTGTCGTGGTGGTGACCGCGTGGCCGTGCAGGGTGGCGGCCACCGCGCGCCCGGCGGGCTGGTGACGGGGGAGGACCGGTTCGTCGCCGGAGCCGGGGATGTGGTCCGGGCCCGTGTCGGCGTCCTCGTCGTCACCGTCCTCGTCGTCGGACTCCAGGACCGTTCCGTCCGCCGCCTGGCCGGGTGGCGCGGCCCGCCAGAACGCCAGGTTCCAGACCTTGGCCATCACGTACAGCGTGAGGAGGCTGGCCGTCACCGAGCCGACGACGAGGATCCAGGCCCAGACGCTGCCGTCGGCGACGCCTGCCCGCATGAGTCCGAGCTTGCCGATGAATCCGGAGAGCGGCGGGATCCCGGCGAGGTTCATGGCGGGGACGAAGAAGAGTGCGGCGAGCAGCGGGGAGGCCTTGGCAAGTCCGCCGATCCGGGTGAGTTCGGTGGTGCCGGTGCGGCGCTCGATCAGTCCGGCGACGAGGAAGAGGGTGGTCTGGACGGTGATGTGGTGGGCGACGTAGACGATCGCGCCGCCGTACGCCTCGCGGGTGGCCAGGCCGATCCCGAAGACCATGTAGCCGATGTGGCTGATGAGGGTGAAGGAGAGCAGCCGCTTGAGGTCGGTCTGGGCGACGGCTCCCAGGATGCCGATCACCATCGAGGCGAGCGCGGCCGCCATCAGCAGGTCGCCGAGCCGGTTGCCGGGGAAGAGCAGGGTCTCGGTACGCAGCATGCAGTAGACACCGACCTTGGTGAGCAGTCCCGCGAAGACGGCGGTGACGGGGGCGGGTGCGGTCGGGTACGAGTCGGGGAGCCAGGCGGCGAGCGGGAAGACGGCCGCCTTGATGGCGAAGACCGTCAGGAGCATCGCCTGGATCAGGGTCTGCACGCCGAGCGGGAGGTCACGCAGACGCACGGCCAGCTGGGCGAAGTTGGCGGTGCCGGTGGCGGCGTACGTCATGGCGATCGCGGTGAGAAACAGCATCGACGAGAAGAGCGAGATGATCACGTAAGTGGAGCCGGCCCGGACCCGTGGGCCGGTACCACCGAGGGTGAGCAGGACGAAGCTGGCCACCAGCATGATCTCGAAGCCGACGTAGAGATTGACGAGGTCTCCGGCGAGGAAGGTGCAGGAGACCCCGGCGACCAGGATCAGGTACGCCGGGTGGAAGACCGCAACGGGTGTCTCTTCGTCGCGGTCGGCCATGCCCTGGCCGAGGGAGTAGACCAGGACGCACAGGGTGACGGCCGAGGAGACGGTCAGCATCAGCCCGGAGAGCCGGTCGGCGACCAGGGTGATGCCGAGCGGCGGGGCGAAGTCACCGAGGTGGACGGTGAGCGGGCCGCCGCTGTCCGCGGCGATCATCAGGGTGACGGAGAGCGCCAGTACGGCGGTGAGCACGGCGACGCTGATCAGACGCTGGAACTGTTTGAGCCGGGTGCCGAAGGCGAGGCTCAGGCCGGTGGCGCACAGGGGCAGCAGCACCGGCAGCGGGACGAGTTCGTTCACCCGGTGCCTCCTCGGTTCACGTCGTCGGTGCGGGCTTCGGTACGGGCTTCGGGGTCCGCACCCAGTACGTCGTCCCAGAGGTCCCCGGCGGCGTAGCGGCCGCGGGCCTGGAGTGCGCGGTCGGCGCGCAGCCGGCCCCTGAGCCGTCTGCGTTCCTCGCGGTACCGGGACCGCTCCTGCGGCGTGCGTCCGGATTCGGCCCGGTACTGCTCACGCAGTTCGTCCCGCTCGCCCAGGACCTCGGCGCGGAGTGCGATACGGCGGTCCTCCAGGTCGTCGTGGACCTCGTCGGTGCCGGTCAACTGGTGGCTGCGGTACGCCATGGCGAGGAGGAACGCCGTGGTGGCGAGGGTGATGACGATCGCGGTGAGCGCGATGGCCTGCGGCAGCGGGTCGGTGACCTGCCGGAGCGGGACGCCGTACAGGAGGGGCGCCCTGCCCGCCCTGCCGGTGGCGGCGAGGACGAGCAGGTTGATGCCGTTGCCCGCGATGACGGCGCCGAGCAGGATGCGGGTGAGCGGGCGGGTGAGCATGAGGATGCCGCCGACGGCGCAGAGCACGGCGGCCGTGACGAGGAGCGAGGCGCTGACCGTCATCCGGTGGCACCGCCCGGCTCGGGCGCCGGTCCCGCTGCGGCCGCCGCCCGTTCCGCCGCGGCCCGTTCGATCTGCCGGTCGATCTTGGCTCCGAGTGCGCGCACGATGTCCAGCACCACGCCCAGCACCAGCAGATAGACGCCGAAGTCGAAGAGGACCGGCGTGCCGAGGTGGATCGCGCCGAACACGGGCAGGGTGCCGTGGTACGTCCAGGCGTGCAGGACCGTTCCGTCGGCGAGGCCGAGCAGCGCCACCCCCGTGGAGAGGAACAGTCCGAACCCGGTGAAGAGTCCGGGCTGCAGCGGTGCGGCTTCGGCCAGTTCGAACCGGCCGCCCGCCAAGTAGCGGATGATCAGGGCGACTCCGGCGACGAGTCCGGCGACGAAGCCGCCACCCGGCATGTTCTCGGCGCAGAACAGCAGATAGACGGAGAGCACCAGGACCGGGTGGAACAGCAGCCTCGCGACGACCTCGAAGACGATCGAACGGTGTTCGGGGGCGAGGGTCGAACCTGCCGCGAGCCAGCCGCGCTCGGGTGCCCCCTCGTCGCCCTGTGGTACCCCGGTCAGTTCGGACGCCGTCAGTGACCAGGCCGTACGTCCGGGCGCTTCCTCGCGCTGCCCGGATCCGTCCGCCCGGCGGTGCAGATAGATCAGGCTGGTCACACCGATCGCCGCGGCGGCGAGCACGGCGGACTCCCCCATCGTGTCCCAGGCCCGCAGGTCGACCAGGATGGTGGCGACGACGTCCTTGAGCCCGTGGTGCGCGGTCTCCTCGACCATGGCGGCGCCCGCGGGGGCCGCGGTGCGCGCGGCTGCCGCGACCCACACCACCACGCCGAGGGTGGCCGCCGCGGCCAGCGCCACCGGGATGCGCACGGCGCGCCGCCAGGTGCTCACGGTCTCCTGGAAGTGCACCGGCATCCGCCGCAGCACCAGCACGAACACGATCATCGACACGGTCTCGACGCAGAACTGGGTGAGCGCCAGGTCGGGGCCGCCCTGGACGACGAAGAGAAGCGCGGTCCCGTACCCCGTCAGTCCGGCCAGCACCACGGCTTTCATCCGTCGGCTGACGGTGAGGCAGAGAAGCGCGGCCGCGCACGTCAGCGCGGCCACGGCGCCCTGCAGCGGTACGTCCCACAGCCGCGGCGGCGCCGCCCCCTGCCAGGGCCGGTCCGCCGCGAGCACCGCGAGCTGCCCGGCCAGCATCACGAGGAGCGTGGTCGCGAGGTAGACGGAGAGCGAGCCGCGCTGGACGAATCCGGTGACGTCGAGCGAGATCCGTTCCAGGCCGAAGACCAGGCGTCCGAAGACCCGGTCGGCGGTCGGCCAGGCGATGCGCCGGGACAGCCGGATCACGGTGGTGCGCGCCGCGAAGAGCGCCACACCCCCCGCGATCGCGACGGCGGAGAACAGCACGGCGGGACCGAACCCGTGCCAGAGCGCGAGATGGTAGGGGTGCACGGGGACGGAGAAGGTGTCCGCGTACGCGCTCAGCAGCCGGTAGGTCCAGCCGATCCCCGGTCCGAGCACCAGACCGCAGACGGCCAGCAGGGCGGGCGGGGCGAGGAATGCCGGGCCGACCCGGTGCACCGGGGTGTCCCCGGTCCCGGGCTTGCGGGCGAACATGCCCCAGACGAACCGCGTGGTGTACGCGAACGTCAGCGCCGAGCCCGCGACGGTGACGCCGAGCGCCCACCGGTCCGCGGTGTCGCCGTGCAGCAGGGCGTCGAACGCGGCTTCCTTCGCGGCGAATCCGAGCATCGGCGGGAGCGCGGCCATGGACGCGGCGGCGAGCACGGCCACCGCGCACACCTGTGGCAGCGCCCGGCCGACACCGGAGAGACGGCGCAGATCACGGGTGCCGGCCGCGTGGTCGACGATGCCGGTGACGAGGAACAGCGGGGCCTTGAACAGCGCGTGGCTCAGGACCATGACGGTGGCGGCGAGCGCCGTGTCGCGGTTGCCGACGCCGGCGAGCAGGGTCAGGAAGCCGAGTTGGCTGACGGTGCCGTAGGCGAGCACGAGTTTGAGGTCGTTCAGCCGCAGTGCCCGCCAGCCGCCGAGCAGCATGGTCGCGCAGCCGAGGACCATCACGACGGGCCGCCAGACAGGAACGTCGGCGAAGCCCGGCGCGAGCCGGGCCACCAGGTAGACGCCGGCCTTGACCATGGCCGCGGCGTGCAGATAGGCGCTGACGGGGGTGGGCGCCGCCATGGCGTTCGGCAGCCAGAGGCTGAACGGCCAGATCGCCGACTTCGAGAGCGCCCCGCACAGGATCAGCACGACGGCCACCGAGACGGAGACGCTCGTCCCGGGCGGATCGGCGACGATCGCGGAGATCCGGTACGTGCCGGCCGCCCGGCCGAGGATCAGGAAACCCACGAGCATCGCGAGGCCGCCCAGCGTGGTCACCGTGAGTGCCTGGAGCGCGGAGCGGCGGCTGTGCTTGTGCTCGCTGCTGTGCCCGATCAGCAGGAAGGAGAAGACCGTGGTCAGTTCCCAGAACACGTAGAGGGTGATCAGGTCGTCGGCGAGGACCAGTGCGAGCATCGCGCCGGCGAAGGCGAGCAGGTTCCCGGCGAACGCGGGCAGCTGCGGGGTGTCGTCGGAGAAGTACGGGACGCAGTACAGCAGGACGAGGGCGCCGATTCCCGCGGCGAGCAGCACCATGAGTTCGCCGAGTGCGTCGAGGCGCAGGGCGACCGAGACGTCGTACGCCGGCATCCACTGCCACGACCAGGTGACGGACCCGCCGGACGCGGCGGTGTTCCACTGCGTGGCCGCCCACACCGTGGCGGCGGCGGGCGGCAGCGCCAGCAGGGCGAAGGCACGGCTGCCCAGCCGCCGCACCAGCGGGCGCGCGAACGCGGCGAGAACGAAATGGCAGACGACGAGCGCGGTCATACGGCCACGGAGGGCGCCCCACGCCCGCCCGTGGCGGGGGTCCGGGGGCGTGGCGATTGATTACGGGCAAAGGGCACTAAGTACAGATATATCTCCGAACACGCTTCACCCGTACGGCGCGCCGCGTCGCCCGCATCCGACTCGGATCATCCTCGGTCGCCGCGGGCACCTGCCGCGACGTTTCGCGGTGCGTCCGCGGCGCCGGCGCGCCGGGCCCGGACGCCTCCCGGTGGGCCGCGCCGGGTCCGGCTCACAGGGTCCCCGAGTACACCGGCTTCGCCAACTGGGGTGTGACGGCTCCCCGTCAGCCGCAGGTGCAGGGAGTGGTGATGGGCACCGCGGGCAAGGACGCCAAGGCGCTGATCACCTCGATCACCGACGAACTGATGTACCTGGGAGCGGTGTTCGCCGCGTCGGCGGAGTTCCGGCCGGACCCGGAGCGGGCTCACGAGCAGCTCGGGGAGCGGCTCGCCGCGTTCTCCGGACCGGTCGCCGAGGCGCCGGTCGCGGTCACCGACCGCGACCGTGGCGTACTCGCGGATCTCCCAGGTGACGGTCGAGGAGCCGTGCCGTGCTCAAGCAGGAGATGGGCGCCGGGACGACACCCGAGGCGGACGAGCTGCTCAAGGCCGGCACCCCGGATGCGGCGCACGTGCTGGTGCAGCCGTACTGAACCGTCCGCCGGGCGGGCGTGCCGCGGTGCCGCGCCCGCCCGGTCCACTCGGGAACGCCGCGCCCGGGAAGGCTGCGCTCACGGCAGTACGGCCGTCCCGTCGAGCTCGACGAGTGCCTGTTCGTCCCAGAGCCTGACCGTCCCGACGACTGCCATGGCCGGGTAGTCCCGGCCCGCCAACCGCTTCCAGATCCGGCCGAGTTCGGATGCGTGGGCGCGATAGTCGGCGACATCGGTGGCGTAGACCGTGACGCGTGCCAGATCGGCCGGGGCGCCGCCGGCCGCGCGCAGCGCGGTGAGCAGATTGGTCAGCGCCGTGGTGAACTGCTCGGGCAGCGTGGCGCCGACGAGCTTGCCGTCCCGGTCCAGTGCGGTCTGCCCGGCGAGGAAGATCAGCTGGCTGCCGGTGGCCGTGACGGCGTGCGAGAAGCCGGTGGGCGGGGACAGTTCGGCAGGGTTGATCCGTTGGATCGGACTCATGCGGTCGACTCCTCGTTCGCTTCCGGTGTCCGGTACCCGCCGGCCGGCTCGTGACACGCGGCGGCCGCGGTCGCGTACAGCTCCTTGGCGATGATCGTGCGCTGGACCTCGCTGGCGCCCTCGTAGATCCGCGGGGCACGTACCTCCCGGTAGAGGTGTTCGAGCAGATGGCCGCGGTGCAGTGCGCGGGCCCCGTGCAGCTGGACGGCGCTGTCCACGACGTACTGCGCCGCCTCGGTGGCGAACAACTTCGCCATGGCCGCCCTGCGCGGTACGCCCGGCTCCCCCGCGTCGTACGCCGCCGCGGCCGCGTACACCAGGAGCCGGGCGGCCTCGGTGCGGGTGGCCATCTCCGCGACCTGGTGGGCGACCGCCTGCAGCTCCGCCAGCGGGCCGCCGAACGCGGTGCGTTCCGCGGTGTGGGCGAGGGTCGCTTCGAGGGCGGCGCGGGCCATGCCGACGGCGAAGGCGCCGACGCTGGGGCGGAACAGGTTGAGGGTGTTCATGGCGACCCGGAAGCCGCGGTCCGGTTCGCCGAGCACGTCGTCGCGGGTGACCGGGACCCCGTCGAAGGCGAGCGCCCCGATCGGGTGCGGCGAGAGCATGTCGAGGGCGGTGCCGGTCAGTCCAGGGCGGTCGGCGGGGACCAGGAACGCCGTGACGCCGCGGGCTCCGGCGCCCGGTGTCGTACGGGCGAAGACGGTGTAGAAGTCGGCCTCGGGGGCGTTGGAGATCCAGCGTTTCTCGCCGGTCAGCAGCCAGCCGTCCGGGGCGGGTGCGGCGGCGAGGGCGAGAGCGGCGGCGTCGGAGCCGGCCCCGGGCTCGCTGAGCGCGAAGGCCGCGACGGCGCGGCCGGCCCGGACCTCGGGAAGCCAGCGCGCACGGTGGGCCGGAGTACCCGCCTGGACCAACGGGTACGTGCCGAGCCCCTGGAGTGCCAGCGCCGTCTCGGCCTCCGTGCAGCCCCGGGCCAGGGACTCGCGCAGCAAGCAGAGGTCGAGGGCGCCGGAGGAGAACAGCCGGTCCAGCAGCCCCAGTTCACCGAGGGCGGCGACCAGTGGGCGGTTGACGTGACCTGGTTCGCCCTTCTCGGCGAGGGGGCGCAGCTCCTTCTCGGCGAGGGCGCGCAGCTCCTCGCACCAGGCGGTCTGTTCCGGATCGAGTGAGAATGCCGTCATACCGGCGCCTCTCCTGTCCCGTATCGCGAACTGTTGACTACCGTCATTCAAACGATACGCTCCAAGGGCGACAAGGGGGCGATCCGTTATGGACCCGAAGACCTCAGCGCACCTCGACACCTTTGCCCGGGAGCATCTGCCGTCCCTGGACCAGTGGCCGGAACTGGTCTTCGGACTACCCGGGCTGGACTATCCGGACCGGCTGAACTGCGCGTCCGAACTGCTCGACGGCACGGTCGCACGGCTCGGACCCGACCGTCCCGCCTTCCGCACGCCCCACGGCGAGATCTGGAGCTACGGGGAGCTGCAGGACCGGGTCGACCGGATCGCCCACGTCCTGACCTCCGATCTGGGCGTCGTCCCCGGCAACCGCGTCCTGCTGCGCGGCCCCACCACTCCCCGGCTCGCCGCCTGCTGGCTGGCCGTGCTGAAGGCGGGCGCGATCGCCGTGACCGTACTGGCCCAGCAGCGGGCCCAGGAGCTCGCGACGATCTGTTCGATCGCCCGGATCGGCCATGCGCTGTGCGACGCCCGATCGGTCGACGACCTGGTGAGGGCGGAGGTGCCCGGGCTGCGGATCACGTCGTACGGGGGTGACTCCCCCGACGATCTGGACCGGCTGACCGAGCGCCGGCCGGGACCGTACCGCGCGGTCGACACGGCAGCGGACGATGTCGCGCTGATCGCGTTCACCTCGGGCACCACCGGACGCCCCAAAGGCTGTATGCACTTCCACCGCGACGTGCTGGCGATCGCCGACACGTTCTCGCGCCACATCCTGTGGCCCACCCCCGACGACGTGTTCGCGGGCAGTCCGCCGCTCGGCTTCACCTTCGGGCTCGGCGGTCTGGTGGTCTTCCCGTTGCGGGCCGGGGCGTCGACGCTGCTGCTGGAGCAGGCCGGTCCGCGCCAGCTGCTGCCCGCACTGGCCGACCACCGCGTCTCGGTGCTGTTCACCGCCCCGACGGCCTACCGCGTGATGCTCGACCACCTGGACAGGCACGATCTCGCCGCGCTGCGGCGCTGCGTGTCGGCGGGCGAGAACCTGCCCGAGGCGACCTGGCGGTCCTGGTACGAGCGGACCGGTCTGCGCATCATCAACGGCATCGGCGCCACCGAGCTGCTGCACATCTTCATCTCGGCCGCCGACGACGCGATCCGCCCCGGCACCACCGGGGTTCCGGTGCCGGGCTGGGAGGCGCGCGTGCTGGACCGGCACGGCCATCCGGTACCCGACGGGGAGCCGGGGCTGCTCGCCGTGCGCGGCCCGGTCGGCTGCCGCTATCTCGCGGACACCCGCCAGTCGGAGTACGTACGGCACGGCTGGAACCTCACCGGCGACACGTACACGCGTGACCGCGACGGCTATTTCCACTACGTCGCCCGCGCCGACGACATGATCATCTCGTCCGGGTACAACATCGCCGGTCCCGAGGTCGAGGACGCCCTGCTGCGCCACCCCGAGGTCGCCGAGGTGGCGGTGGTCGGGCATCCGGACGAGCTGCGCGGGCAGATCGTGGTGGCGTACGTGGTGCTGCGCGAGGGCGCCGGGACATCGGCCGACGAGCTGCGGACCCATATGAAGGACGAACTCGCCCCGCACAAGTGCCCGCGTGTCATCGAATTCGTGCCGGCCCTCCCCCGGACCGCCACCGGCAAGCTGCAGCGGTTCCGGCTGCGCAGCGACGGAGGGCGGACCGACGCGCGGGACCTAGAGTGATCACGTGGCCGAGCACACTCCCAGATCCCTGATCGTCACCCTCTACGGCGCCTACGGTCGCACCCCCGGCAACGCACCGCTGCCGGTGGCCGAGCTGATCCGGCTGCTGAACGCCGTCGGGGTCGACGCCCCGTCCGTACGCTCCTCCGTCTCCCGGCTGAAGCGGCGCGGACTGCTCGTGCCGGCGCGGACCGCGGGCGGCTCAGCCGGCTACTCGCTGTCGTCCGACGCCCGGCAGCTGCTCGACGACGGTGACCGGCGGATCTACGCGCACCCGCAGCCGCGGCTCCGGGACGGCTGGGTGCTCGCCGTCTTCTCCGTACCGGAAGCCGAGCGGCACAAGCGGCATCTGCTGCGCTCGCGGCTGACCCGGCTCGGCTTCGGCACGGCGGCGCCGGGGGTCTGGATCGCGCCCGCGGCGCTGTACGACGAGACCCGGCACACCCTGGAGCGGCTCGAACTCGCCCCGTACGTGGACCTGTTCCGCGGCGAGCACCTCGGCTTCGCCGCGACGCGGGAGTCCGTGGCGCGCTGGTGGGACCTGGATGCCATGGCCGGGCTCCACCTGGACTTCCTGAAGCAGCACGAACCGGTGCTGCGGGCCTGGGAGTCACGGCCCGGCACCCCCGACCCGGCGGCCGCCTACCGCGACTACCTGCCGGCCCTGGACTCGTGGCGTCAGCTGCCGTACGCCGATCCCGGGCTGCCGGAGGAGCTGCTGCCCAAGGAGTGGCCGGGGGGCCGGTCGGCGGAGGTGTTCGGGCTGCTGCACGCCCGGCTGCGGGACGCGGGGGCGGAGTTCGTACGGGGCGTGCCGGACGGTCTCCCGTAATTTCGGTGCCTCCCGCGGACCGGGCCGGTCATCATGGACCATGACTTGGACGTTCACCGACGACGCCGAGGTGTTCCTGGAGGCGGCCGGCGCATGGCTGGCCGCCCGGCCCGCCGAGAACACCCTGATCCTGACCGTCACCGCGACCCTGCGGGCCGACGGACCGCACGCGTACGGCGACGGGGCGCCGTTGCTGGGCTGGTGGCGCGGGCCGGACGACGAGGTCGCGGGCACCGTGGTGCAGACTCCGCCGTACCGGCCGCTGCTCGGCGCGGCCGTCCCGGATGCGGTCGCGGCGCTGGCCGTGGCGCTGCCGATGACCTCCGTCAACGCGGACCGCGCCTCCGCCGCGACCCTGGCCGCCCGATGGCCGGGGCACCGCGTCGACCAGGAGCAGCGACTGTACCGACTGGCGGAGCTGATCCCGCCGTCGCCCGCTCCGCCGGGCCGCCCCAGGCGGGCGACGGCTGCCGACCGGGACCTGCTGGTGGCCTGGCACCGCGCGTTCGCTGCGCAGGTCGGCCAGCCGGACGACCGTGCCGAGTGGATGGTCGACGAGCGGACGGCATCCGGTGGGCTGACGCTCTGGGAGGACGGCGGGACGCCGGTGTCGATGGCGGCCGTCACCCCGCAGATCGCGGGCGCCGTGCGGGTGGTGGCCGTGTACACGCCGCGGGAGCACCGGGGCCGCGGCTATGCGGGCGCGGTGACCGCCGAGGTGAGCCGGGCGGCGCGGGAGGCCGGGGCGGACGAGGTGCTGCTCTTCACCGATCTGGCGAACCCGACCAGCAACGGGGTCTATCTGCGCATCGGTTACCGGCCCGTCCTGGACCGGGTGCTGATCAGCCGGGAGGAGTGACGGCCGAGCCGGTCCGGCCGATCGCCGCGCACGCGGTCCGGTACCGCAGGTCCGGTCCCGGGCGTCCGCCGCTCACCCCAGGGTGAGCCGCGGCTTCGGTGCGTCGGTGCGACCGGCCGGAGGCCTACGGCTGCCCGCGCGGTACGGGACCGGCCAGGGGGCGCCCGGTCCTGCGTAACCTTGGTCGGCCGCCGCGTGCAGGGTCCAGTGCGGGTCGTAGAGGTGCGGGCGGCCCAGGGCGCAGAGGTCGGCGCGGCCCGCCAGCAGCAGGGAGTTGGCGTCGTCCCAGGAGGAGATCGCGCCGACCGCGACGACGGGCACGACCAGGGTGTTGCGGATCCGGTCGGCGTACGGGGTCTGGTACGAGCGGCCGTACTCGGGGCGTTCGCCCGGGACGACCTGGCCGGTGGAGACGTCGATGGCGTCGGCGCCGTGCGCGACGAACGCCCGGGCGATCTCGACGGCGTCCTCGGCCGTCGTACCGCCGTCCGCCCAGTCGGTGGCGGAGATCCGGACGGTCATGGGCCGGTCGTCGGGCCATTCGGCGCGGACCGCGTCGAAGACTTCGAGCGGGAAGCGGAGCCGGTTCGGCAGCGGGCCGCCGTAGGCGTCGGTACGCCGGTTGGTGAGCGGGGAGAGGAAGCCGGAGAGCAGGTAGCCGTGGGCGCAGTGGAGTTCGAGCAGATCGAAGTCACAGGTGACGGCGTGCCGGGCGGCGGCGGCGAACTGGGCGCGGATGACGTCGAGTCCGGCCCTGTCCAGGGCGTGCGGGACCTGGTTGACGCCCTCCTCGTACGGGATCGGGGAGGCGGCCGACAAGGGCCAGTTGCCCGTGTCGAGCGGCTGGTCGATGCCGTCCCGCATCAGCTTGGTGGAGCCCTTGCGGCCTGAGTGGCCGAGCTGGATGCCGATCGCGGTGCCGGGCGCCGACTCGTGGACGAAACCGGTGATCCGGGTCCAGGCGGCGGCCTGCTCGGGTGTGTAGAGGCCGGTACAGCCCGGGGTGATGCGGCCCTCGGGACTGACGCACACCATCTCGGTCATGACGAGCCCGGCGCCGCCGAGGGCGCGGGCGCCCAGATGGACGAGGTGGAAGTCGGCAGGGACGCCGTCGACGGCCGAGTACATGTCCATCGGGGAGACGACGATCCGGTTGCGCAGTTCGAGACCGCGCAGCCGCAACGGGGTGAACATCGGCGGGGTGCCCGGGGCGCAACCGAACTCCTCCTCGACGGCGGCGGTGAAGTCCGCGTCGCGCAGCCGCAGGTTGTCGTGGGTGACGCGGCGGCTGCGGGTGAGGAGATTGAAGGCGAACTGGCGGGGCGCCTGGTCGACGTACGTACCGATCTCCTCGAACCAGCGCAGGCTGGCGGCGGCGGCGCGTTGGGTCGACTCGACGACGGGACGGCGCTCGGTCTCGTACGCGGTGAGGGCGGCGGGCAGGTCCTGCTGCTCCTCGACGCAGGCGGCGAGTGCGAGGGCGTCCTCGACGGCCAGTTTGGTGCCGGAGCCGATGGAGAAGTGCGCGGTGTGCGCGGCATCGCCGATGAGGACCGTGCCGCCGTGCGACCAGTGGGCGTTGACGACGGTACGGAAGGTGAGCCAGGACGAGTGGTTGGAGCGCAGCGGACGGCCGCCGAGGGCGTCGGCGAAGATCTTGGCGCAGCGTTCCGTGGAGGCGGCGGTGTCCATGGTGCCGAAACCGGCCGCGCGCCAGACCTCCTCGCGCATCTCGACGATGACGGTGGACGCGCCGGCCGAGAAGGGGTAACCGTGCAGCTGCATCACGCCGTGCTCGGTCTCGGCGATCTCGAAGCGGAACGCGTCGAGGGCGAAGTCGGCGGCGAGCCAGATGTAACGGTTGCGGTGGGTGGTGACGGTGGGCCGGAAGGCGTCGGCGTGCGCCTCGCGGGTGGCGCTGTGCACCCCGTCGGCTGCGATCACCAGGTCGTGTGTCGCGGCGAGCTCGGCGGCGGGCGGGGCCTGTTCGCGGAAGCGCAGCCGTACACCGAGGGACCGGCAGCGCTCCTGCAAGATCTCCAGGAGCCGGCGGCGGCCCAGCGCGGCGAAGCCGTGACCGCCGGACGTCTGGGTCCGTCCGCGGTGGATGATGTCGATGTCGTCCCACCGGACGAACTCGGCCTGGAGCGCCCGGTACACCACCGGGTCGGCGTGCTCGATGCCTCCGAGCGTCTCGTCGGAGAGGACGACGCCGAAGCCGAACGTGTCGTCGGGGGCGTTGCGCTCCCACACGGTGACGGTGCGCGCCGGGTCCAGGCGCTTGAGAAGAGCCGCGGCGTAGAGCCCGCCGGGACCGCCGCCGATGACCGCGATACGTGTCGTGCCGGACGGCATCGCGCTACCTGCCTTGCCACTTCGGCGGCCGCTTCTCCGTGAACGCGGCATGGAACTCGGCGTAGTCGTCACCGTGCATCAGCAGGGCCTGGGTGGCGGCGTCCATCTCGACGGCGGCGGCGAGCGGCATGTCGAGTTCGGCGGTGAGCAGCGCCTTGGTCTGCGCGAGGGCGAGCGCGGGCCCTTCGGCGAGGCGGCGGGCGAGCCGGCCGGCCTGCGCGTCGGCCTGTCCCTCCTCGGTCAGCTCGCTGATCAGCCCGATCCGTTCGGCCTCGGGGGCGCGGACCGGTTCGCCGAGCATCAGCAGCCTGGTGGCGTGGCCGAGACCGACGACGCGCGGCAGCAGGTACGCCGCCCCCATGTCGCCGCCGGAGAGTCCGACCCGGGTGAAGAGGAAGGCGAACCGCGCCGACGGGTCGGCCACCCGGAAGTCGGCGGCCAGCGCGAGGACCGCGCCGGCGCCCGCGGCGACCCCGTGCACGGCGGCGACGACGGGGAAGGGGCACTCCCGCAGGGCGCGTACGACCTGCCCGGTCATCCGGTTGAAGTCGAGCAGCTGCGCGGTGTCCATGGCGAGCGTGGCGCCGATGATCTCGTCGACATCTCCGCCGGAGCAGAAGCCGCGCCCCTCCCCGGCGAGGACGAGTGCGCGCACGGAGCGTTCACGGGACAGCTCGGCCAGGAGGTCGCGCAGGTCGGCGTAGGCGCCGAAGGTGAGCGCGTTGAGTTTCTCGGGACGGGCCAGGGTGATGGTGGCGACGCCTTCGTGCGTCGTCAGCCGCAGATGGCGCCAGTCCTCCGTACGGGGGGCGGAGCTGGGAAACGGGCTCATGGAGGGTGGTCCCCTTCAGCCGTCGGGCTGCTACCTGCTCCCGAAGTTATCACTCATCCGTGACTTCCGTCACGAGTACGCGATAGGTCGGCACCGGGTGCGGAGTGGCGAAAGTCCCATTCGTACCGGTCCGCCGCCTCTGTTTCTCCGCCGTTGCGCTTCGTATGGTTGAAACGAGAAATCTTCAGCTCCAGAAAGCCGTGACCTCCGAACGGAAACCTGCCGTGCCCCCCGATGGACCGACCACCGCCTCCTGGCGCATCGCGCTGCCGCACTCCGCGGCCGCCGTACCGATCGCCCGCACCCTGATCCGTACGGCGCTGGCGGACATCGGCACCTCCGCCGAGACCACCGACACCGCGGAGCTCCTCACCGCCGAGCTGGTCGCCAACGCCGTGGAGCACACCGACGGCGACGAGCCGATAGAGCTGGTGGTGGAGCTCCTTCCGACCGGCTGCCAGGTGGAGGTCCACGACCGCGACCCCGCCCCGCCGGGCGATCTCTCCCGGCCGCGGCCGGGCAGCCATCCGGACCCCTGGCAGGAACACGGCCGGGGTCTGCTGCTGATCCGTACTCTCAGCTCGTCCTGCGGTCACCGCACGACGGAGCGCGGCAAGGTGGTCTGGTTCACCCTGCCGTCGCACCAGCCCCAGTAGGGGCGCGCACTCAGTCCTGACCCGCGGCGGCCCGGTCCGCGACCAGCCGCGAGCGGCGTCGCCCGTAGCCCGTGTACACCACCGCGCCGACGGCCAGGAAGACCACGAACTGCACCCAGGTCACCCAGCCCGTCCCGTACATCAGGTAGAGGCAGAAGAGGACGCCCAGGATCGGGCTGACCGGATAGACCGGCACCCGGAAGGAACGCCTCATCCCCGGGTGGCTGCGGCGCAGCGCGATCACCGCGATATTGACCGCCACCATGGTGGCGAGCGTGCCGATGGTGGTCAGGTTGACCACCGCGTCGAGGGACGCGAAGGCCGCCGGGACGGCGAAGACGGCGGCGACGATCCACGTGTTGGCGACGGGCGTCGAGGTCCGCGGCGACACGCGCTCGAAGACCCGCGGGACCAGGCCGTCGCGGGACATCGACATCAGGATGCGGGTCTGCCCGTACATCACCGCGAGCACGACGGACGCGATGGCGACGACCGCCCCGAAGGCGATGATGCCGCCGCCGACGGTCGAGTCGGTGACCTGGTCGACGATGAGTGAGAGCGCGGCCGGCTTGTCGGAGACGGCGTCCGCGCCGAGTGCCCCGATGGCGGTGAGCGCGACCACGCAGTAGAGCAGGGTGGCGACCCCGATGCAGATCATGATCGCGATCGGGATGTTCCGCCGGGGGTTCTTGACCTCCTCGCCCGCGGTGGTGATGGCGTCGAAGCCGATGTACGAGAAGAAGGCCAGCGAGGCACCGGCGGTGATCCCCGGGACGCCGTTGGTGGCGAACGGCGAGAGGTGGCCGGCCTCGAAGGCCGTGAACGCGATGGCGCAGAAGGCGATCAGGATGCCGATCTTGAGGACGGCCATCGCGGCCGTGGCACCCGCGCTCTCACGGATGCCGCGCACCAGCAGAGTGGCCGCCATCATGATCACCACGATGGCGGGGAGGTTGATCACACCGCCGTCGCCCGGCCCGGCGGACAGCGCGGTGGGCAGGTGCCAGCCGACGAGGCTGTTCAGCAGCTCGTTGACGTACTGGCTCCAGCCGACCGCGACCGCGGAGACCGAGACGCCGTACTCCAGCAGCAGGCACCAGCCGACGAGGAAGGCGACGCGTTCGCCGAGGGTGGCGTAGGCGAAGGAGTACGAGCTGCCCGACACCGGGATCGCGCCACCGAGCTCCGCGAAGGAGAACGCGGTGAAGATGCAGGTGATCGCCGCGAGGACGAAGGAGACGACGACCGCGGGGCCGGCCTCGGCGACACTGTCGGACAGTCCGACGAAGATCCCGGTTCCGACGATGGCACCGATGCCGAAGCACGCGAGCTGGAACAGCCCCATGGTTCGCTTGAGACCGTGCCCCTCCAGGTCGGCACCGGATTCGGCGACCAGCTGGATGGGGCTCTTGATACGCAGACCTGGCCGGGGCGACGTGCTCGGCGGGCGGAGCGGGCTCACGGGAAAATCTCTTCTCTGATGGCGCATGTGGGGGCTCGGCCTGCGGAGCGGGTGGGGGCGCTCCGGTTCCCGCGGGGAACCTCGGCAGGCACGAAAATGGGGTTCGAGCGTCCGAGCCCGAACCCCACCATCTGGGACCATCTTAGCCAATTGTCCGTATGTTCACCCCATCGGGTGCATGGCCATACGGCACCCCGGAAGGAGCCGTCAGGCGCCCGCCATGGTCGCGACGAGGACGGCCTTGATCGTGTGCATCCGGTTCTCGGCCTCGTCGAAGACGATCGAGTGCGCGGACTCGAAGACCTCGTCGGTGACCTCCAGCTCGGTCAGACCATGGCCGGCGTGGATCTCACGGCCCACCTCGGTGCCGAGATCGTGGAAGGCCGGCAGGCAGTGCAGGAACTTCACCTCGGGGTTCCCGGTGGCGTTCAGGACGTCCATGGTGACGGAGTACGGCGCGAGGGCCTTGATGCGCTCGCCCCAGACCTCCTTCGGCTCCCCCATGGAGACCCAGACATCGGTGACGACGAAGTCGACGCCCCGCACTCCCTCGGGGACGTCCTCGGTGAAGGTGATCCTCGCGCCGCTGCTCTCCGCGAGCAGACGGGCCCTGGCGACGATCTCCTCGGCCGGCCAGTAGGCCTTCGGCGCGACGATGCGGACATCCATGCCCAGCAGCGCACCGGTGACCAGGTACGAGTTGCCCATGTTGAAGCGCGCGTCGCCGAGGTAGGCGAAGGCGATCCGCTCCAGCGGCTTGTCGCTGTGCTCGGTCATCGTGAGGACGTCGGCGAGCATCTGTGTCGGGTGCCAGTCGTCGGTGAGCCCGTTGAACACGGGGACCCCGCCGCTCGCCGCCAGCTCCTCGACGGCAGCCTGGCTGTCACCGCGGTACTCGATGCCGTCGAACATCCGGCCGAGTACGCGGGCAGTGTCCTTCACCGACTCCTTGTGGCCGATCTGGGAGCCCGAGGGGTCGAGGTACGTGGTGGAGGCACCCTGGTCGGCGGCAGCGACCTCGAAAGCGCAGCGGGTGCGGGTCGAGGTCTTCTCGAAGATCAGCGCGATGTTCTTGCCGCGCAGCCGCTGCACCTCCGTACCCGACTTCTTGGCGGCCTTGAGCTCGGCGGCCAGGTCGATCAGGCCGCGGAACTCCTCGGCGGTGAAGTCCAGCTCCTTGACGAAGTGGCGGCCTGCGAGGTCTATGGCCATGGTGGCTGCTCCTGGATCGGGAGAGGTCGGGCGTACAGTTCCCTGGAAGTCTATACGAGCGGACGCATCGCTATACAGTCTCTCGTGCCACCACGAGCCCCTCCGCACTCCCCCGTGGGCCCGCATTCGCCCGTTCGGCCGGACGGTTCCCGCACAAGGGACGTCCCACCGGCCGTGGAAGGTCGCCGCGCGGCATCGGATGCGGCACGTCGCGCGGCGGAGCGGGTCTCGTGCCGGGCGTGTCCGGACGTTCCCGCAGTGCGGTGAGGGGCCGTGGCCGCCGTCGCGCGCCCGCCAGGGATCACGGCACGGCCCTCACACCGGATCACGGACCACCGGACAGCTCATACAACGGGGTCCGCCCCTGCCCCGGCCCAGTTCACTGCCGCGGATCTCGATGACCTCGATGCCTTCCTTGCGCAGATACGTGTTGGTGGTGGCGTTGCGCTCGTAGGCGATGACGACACCCGGCTCGACGGCGAGCACGTTGCAGCCGTCGTCCCACTGCTCCCGTTCGGCCGCGTGCACGTCCTGGGTGGCCGTGAGGACGCGGATCGATTCCAGGCCCAGCGCCGCGGCGATGGCCCGGTGCATGTGCTCGGGTGGATGGTCGGTGACCTTGAGCTCCCGCGGACCACTGCCCGGCTCGATGGTGTACGAGCGGAGCATGCCGAGCCCCGCGTACTGGGTGAACGTATCGCCGTCGACCATCGTCATCACCGTGTCGAGGTGCATGAAGGCGCGCCTCTTGGGCATGTCGAGCGCCACGATCGTCCGGGCGGAGCCGGCGTCGAACAGCCCGCGGGCCAGCATCTCGACCGCTTGCGGGGTGGTGCGCTCGCTCATCCCGATGAGGACCGCGCCCCGGCCGATGACCAGGACGTCGCCGCCCTCGATGGTGGACGGGTAGTCGTCCTGTCCCTCCGACCAGTGGTGGAAGGCGCCGGCCTCGGGGCCGGTGAACAACGGATGGTGCCGGTAGATCGCCTCGAAGTGGACGGTCTCGCGCTGCCGCGCCGGCCAGCGCATCGCGTTGATGGACACCCCGTCGTATATCCAGGCCGAGGTGTCCCGGGTGAAGAGGTGGTTGGGAAGCGGACCGAGCAGGAAGTCGTCGAGGTCCATGACATGGAAACGGACGGAGGTCGGCTCGTTGTGCCGCTCCAGGAACTCCCGCTTCGTCATCCCGCCGACCAACGCCTCGGCCAGGTCCGCGGCGGACAGCTCCTCGAAGGCGGCCCGCAGGTGTTCGGTGGCGAGCGGGCCGTACTCCTTCTCGTCGAAGACACGGTCGAGGACGAGCCGCCTGGCCACCGGGACGTCCAGGGACTCACGGAGCAGATCACCGAAGAGATGCACCTCCACCCCGCGGTCGCGCAGCACATCCGCGAAGCCGTCGTGCTCCTGCCGGGCCCGCCGCACCCAGAGCACGTCGTCGAAGAGGAGTGCGTCCTTGTTGCTGGGGGTGAGCCGCTTCAGTTCCAGATCGGGGCGGTGCAGGATGACGCGGCGCAGCCGCCCGGCCTCGGAGTCGACATGGAATCCCATGCCTCCATCCTCACCGTGCGGAGCGCCGTTCACCCTGCGAACCGCCACCGAATTCGCCGCGGAACCTGCGTCCGGGTCCACGACCGGGCCGGGCCCGAGTGCTGTCAGAGCCTCGGGTCGACGGGCTCCGACTCCAGGGCGAGCACCGCGAACACCGCCTCGTGGACCCGCCACAGCGGCTCGCCCTCGGCCAGCCGGTCCAGGGCCTCCAGGCCCAGCGCGTACTCGCGGAGCGCGAGAGACCGCTTGTGGCCCAGGGACCGGGAGCGCAGCCGCTCCAGATTCTCCGGACGCGTGTACTCGGGACCGTAGATGATCCGCAGGTACTCCCGGCCACGCACCTTGATGCCGGGCTGGACCAGCCTGCCCTTCCGGTCCCGCACCAGTGCGGCCAGCGGTTTGACGACCATGCCCTCACCGCCGCGGCCGGTCATCTCCAGCCACCAGTCGGTACCGGCGCGGACCGATGCCTCGTCCCCGGTGTCCACGACGAGCCGCCGGGTGACCTGGAGCAGACCGGTGGGGTCGTGCTCCACGAGCCGGTCCAGCCAGGCCAGTTGCCGGTCATGGGGTACGGAGGCCAGCGAGCGGCCCTGCACGGCGAGGATCTGGAACGGTGCGATCCGTACGCCGTCCAGGCCCTCCGTGGTCCAGCAGTAGCGCCGGTAGGCGTCGGTGAACGCCGCCGCGTCCGCCGCCCGGCCCTGCTGACGTGCGGTCAGTTCCGCGACGTCCACACCGCGGGCGGCCGCTGCCGCCAGCGCCGCGTCGACCTCGGGAAGCACGGCGCCGGACGCTGCTCCGACCGCCGCGTACTGCGAGCGCAGCAGCCCGCCCGCCTTGAGCGACCAGGGCATCAGCTCGGCATCGAGCAGTACCCAGTCGGTGTCCCACTCCTCCCAGAGTCCGGCGGCGCCGACCGCCGTGCGCAGCCGGCCGAGGATCACCTCGGTCAGGGCCACGTCGTCCAGGAACGGCCGCCCGGTACGGGTGTGCAGCGCCCCGGTCGGGCCCTCGACCCCGAACCGCTCGCGGGCCGCGTCCGCGTCACGGCAGACCAGGGCCACCGCACGCGAGCCCATGTGCTTCTCCTCGCACACGACCTGGGCCACACCGTCCGCCCGGTACTGCGCGAACGCCTCGGCGGGGTGCTCCAGGAACCCCTCCTCCCGGGAGGTCGCAGTGGGGGCCATGGTCGGCGGAAGATAGCCGAGCAGCCGTGGGTCGACGGCGAACCGGCTCATGACTTCGAGCGCCGCCGCGGCGTTCTCCTCGCGCACCGAGACGCGGCCCAGCTGCCGCGTCTCCACGATCCGCCGGCCCTGCACGTCGGCCAGGTCGAGCGGGCGCCCCTCCCGGCCGCCGGGCGCCTCGGTGGCGAGCGGCTTCGCCGGTTCGTACCAGACCTTCTCGGCCGGTACGTCGACGATTTCCCGCTCCGGCCAGCGCAGCGCGGTCATCTTCCCGCCGAAGACCGCGCCGGTGTCCAGGCAGAGGGTGTTGTTGATCCACGAGGTGCTGGGTACGGGGGTGTGACCGTAGACGACGGCGGCCCGGCCCCGGTACTCCTCGGCCCACGGGTAACGCACCGGAAGGCCGAATTCGTCGGTCTCCCCGGTGGTGTCCCCGTACAGCGCGTGCGAGCGGACCCGTCCGGACGTGCGCCCGTGATACTTCTCGGGCAGTCCGGCGTGGCAGACGACGAGATTCCCGCCGTCCAGCACGTAGTGGCTGACGAGTCCGTCGATGAACTCGCTCACCCGGGCACGGAAGGCCGGGTCACGGGCGTCCTCGCGGTCCAGCTGCTCGATGGTCTCGGCGAGCCCGTGGGTGTGCTGGACCTTACGGCCCTTGAGGTGGCGCCCGAGCTTGTTCTCATGGTTGCCCGGCACGCACAGGGCGTGGCCGGCCGCCACCATGGACATGACGCGGCGCAGCACCCCCGGGCTGTCGGGACCACGGTCGACCAGGTCACCGACGAAGACCGCCGTACGTCCCTCGGGGTGCACGCCGTCGGCATAACCGAGCTTGCCGAGCAGGGTCTCCAGCTCGGTGCTGCAGCCGTGGACGTCACCGATGATGTCGAACGGCCCGGTGAGGTGGCGGAGGTCGTTGTAGCGGCGCTCCAGCACCACTTCGGCGTGCTCGGCCTCCTCCTCGGTGTGCAGGACGTGCACCTTGCGGAAGCCCTCGCGCTCCAGACCGCGCAGCGAGCGGCGCAGCTCGCGGCGGTGGCGCTGGACGACGTGGCGGGGCATGCCGGCGCGGTCGGGGCGGGTGGCATTGCGCGCCTGGCAGACCTCTTCGGGCAGGTCGAGGACGATCGCGACGGGCAGCACGTCGTGGCTCCGGGCCAGCTGGATCAGCTGCCTGCGGCTCTCGGCCTGGACGTTGGTGGCGTCGACGACGGTCAGCCGCCCGGCGGCGAGCCGCTTGCCCGCGATGTAGTGCAGGACGTCGAAGGCGGCACCACTGGCGCTCTGGTCGTTCTCGTCGTCGGCCACGAGACCGCGGCAGAAGTCCGAGGAGATGATCTCGGTGGGCTTGAAGTGCCTGTGCGCGAAAGTGGACTTGCCGGAGCCGCTGGCCCCGATGAGAACGACGAGGGAGAGGTCGGTCACCGGCAGCACGCGGTGGGCACCGGCCCTCCCCGCGGTGCCGGTGTGGTGCTCGGTGTCGGTCTGCTTCTCGGTACCGGTCATGCTGCCTTCGCCTCCTTCTCCCTGTCGTCCTCGGCGGTCCTCGTGAACACGGCCATCTGCGTGGGCGGCCCCACCTCGGGGTCGTCCGGCCCCACCGGCACGAATGCGACTCCGTATCCGTGTCGCCGCGCGACCTCCCGCGCCCACTGCCGGAACTCGGCCCTGGTCCACTCGAAGCGGTGGTCGCCGTGGCGCACATGTCCGGCCGGGAGGCTCTCCCAGCGGACGTTGTACTCCACGTTCGGCGTGGTCACGAGTACGGTCCCCGGCCGGGCGGAACCGAACACGGCGTACTCCAGGGCGGGCAGCCGCGGCAGGTCCAGATGCTCGACGACCTCGCTGAGCACCGCCGCGTCATATCCCTTGAGCCGGTTGTCGGTGTAGGTGAGCGAGCCCTGCTGCAAGGTGACGCGGCCGGCCTGCTGCTCCCCCATCCGGTCCAGCTTCAGCCGGCGCGAGGCGATGGTCAGCGCGCGCATCGAGACGTCGACACCGACGATCTCCGTGAAGCGCACGTCCTTCAGCAGCGCCTGGACCAACTGGCCCTGCCCACAGCCCAGGTCGAGGACCCGGTTCGCCCCTGCGGCCCGCAGCGCCTCCAGGATGGCGGCGCGCCGCTGCTCGGCGAGCGGCACCGGCTGCTCCTCGGTGTCCGTCGTCTCGTCCACCGCGTTGTCGACGCTCTCCACCGTCAGCTCGTCCAGCTCGGCGAGCCGTACCAGTTCGAGCCGTTCCATCGCCTGCCGGGTCAGCCCGCGGCGCCGGGAGAGGTAGCGGCTGGTGATCAGTTTCTGTTCGGGGTGGCCCGCCAGCCAGCCGTCACCGGCCCGCAGCAGCTTGTCCACCTCGTCGGGCGCGACCCAGTAGTGCTTGGCATCGTCGAGCACCGGAAGCAGGACGTACAGCTGCCGCAGGGCGTCGGCGAGCCGCAACTCGCCTTCCAGCACCAGCCGTACGTACCGCGAGTCACCCCACTCCGGGAACCGCTCGTCGAGCGGTACGGCCACCGCGTCCACCCGCGTCCAGCCGAGCGGCCCGAAGAGCCTCGTCACGAGTTCCGCACCGCCGCGCGCCGGGAGCGCGGGCACCTCGATCCTGAGTGGCAGAGGCGACTCCGCCCGTTCGGGCAAGGCCCGGCACACACCGTTCAGAGCTGACTTGAAGACGGTGCTCATGGCGACGGAGAGCAGCGAGGACGCCGCGTACGGCCGGTCGTTGACGTACTGCGCGAGTGCCGCGTCGGGGGCGCCGCCGCGTCCCTTGCCCTTGCCACGCCGCACCAGGGCCACAGGATCCACCTGGAGCATGAGCGCGGCCGTGCAGTGCGCGGCGGATGCCTCGGGGTAGAAGACATGCGCGGTGCCGTGGGACGTGGAGAACGCCTGCGCCTTCTCGGGGTGCTTGTGCAGCAGGTAGCCGAGGTCGGTCGCGGGACGCTCCGGGGTGCCGGTCGTACTGATTGTCAGGAACACACGTCCGAGTATGGTCCGGTCACTCGGTCCCCACCAGGCAATTTCATGGCCTCCCGGGTCCTTCCGGCTCTCCTGTTCCCCCTGTCTCCCCGGTCGCGTGGCCGGTCCGTCCCGGCTGCACCAGCGCCGCCAGTTCCGTGATGCTGCCGGGGCCGACCCGGCAGCAGCCACCGACCAGCCGTGCGCCGGCCTCCTGCCAGCCCCGCACCCGGGCCGGGTCGAAGGTGGCGCCACCGGTCCACCCCCGGCTCGGCGCGTCCCAGCGCTCCCCGCTGTTCGGGTAGACGACGACCGGCTTCCCGGTCGTCTCCGCCGCCGCTCGCACCGCTCGGTCCGCGTCCGCCGGATCGCAGCAGTTCACCCCGACGGCCACCACGCAGTCGTGCCCGGAGACGAGTCCGAACGCCGTCTCCAGCGGCTGACCGGCCCGGGTCCGGTCCCCCGCCACGCTGTAGGAGAGCCAGACGGGCAGCCCGCACCCCTCGACCACCCGCAACAGCGCCTCTGCCTCGTCGGTGTCCGGCACCGTCTCCAGCGCCAGCACATCGGGCCCGGCAGCGGCCAGCGCCTCGATCCGGGGCCGATGGAAACGCTCCAGTTCCCGGACCGAGAGGCCGTACCGCCCGCGGTACTCGCTGCCGTCCGCGAGCATCGCGCCGTACGGGCCGACGGAGGCGGCGACCCACACCTCCCGGCCGGCCGCATCGCCGGCCCGCCGCGCCAGCTCGACACTGCGGATGAGGAGCTCCACCGCCCGGGTCCGACTGACTCCGCGCCGCGCGAAACCCTCGAACGTCGCCTGATAGCCGGAAGTGATGAGCACCTGCGCACCCGCCCGCACATAGGCCCGGTGCGCGGCCTCGATCTGCCACGGCTCGTCGAACAGCAACCGGGCCGACCACAGTTCGTCGGTCAGATCGCAGCCCTGTGCCTCCAGTTGGTTGGAGAGACCGCCGTCGAGCACGACGGTCCCTTCGGCGAGCGCGACGGCAAGCGGGCGGACGGGTCGCACGGTTACTCCCTCATGTTCGCGTCTGCTTCATCTGTCCCTGCCACCCTCCGCACTCAGCTCAGCTGGGACTGGACCTGCGAGGAGATCAGATCCAGGTGCTCCAGATCGCCCAGATCCAACACCTGGAGGTAGATCCGCGACGCCCCGATCTCGCCGTACCGGCCGATCTTGTCGACCACCTCGGCGGGCGATCCGGCCAGCCCGTTCGCCTTCAGCTCCTCCACATCGCGGCCGATGACCGATGCCCGGCGGGCGACCTCCGCGTCGTCCTTGCCGACACACACCACCAGGGCGTTGGAGTACACCAGGTCGTCCGCCGCTCGCCCGGCCGCTTCCGCCGCCGCCCTGACCCGGCCGAACTGCCTCTCGCTGTCCTGCAGCGAGGCGAACGGGATGTTGAACTCGTCCGCGTACTGCGCGGCCAGCCGCGGCGTACGCGACGCACCGTGACCGCCGATCAGGATCGGCACCTTCGCCTGGGTGGGCTTCGGCAGTGCCGGCGACTCGGTGAGCTGGTAGTACGTGCCGTCGTAGGTGAACTTCTCGCCGACCTCCGTCCCCCACAGGCCGGTGACGATCGCCAGCTGCTCCTCCAGCCGGCCGAACTTCTCCTTCGGGAACGGAATGCCGTACGCCTTGTGCTCCTCCTCGAACCAGCCGGCGCCCAGGCCGAGTTCGACCCTTCCGCCGGACATCTGGTCGACCTGGGCGACCTGGATCGCGAGCACACCGGGGAGCCGGAAGGTTCCCGCGGTCATCAGCGTGCCCAGTCGGATCCGCCTGGTCTCGCGCGCCAGCCCGGCCAGGGTGATCCAGGCGTCGGTCGGACCGGGCAGCCCGTCTCCGCCGCCCATGCGGAGATAGTGGTCCGAGCGGTAGAAGGCGTCGAACCCGAGGTCCTCGGCGGCCTTGGCGACGGTGAGCAGGGTGTCGTAGCTCGCCCCTTGCTGGGGCTCGGTGAAGATTCGAAGATCCATGGTTCCATCCTGCACCTCCGGCCGCCGGTCGTTCCCCCCTCCCGCCTCGCGCCGCACCGCCGGTACGCCCCGCCCCGCCGGTGCGGCTCCGCGCCGTCACTGCTGTCCCGCCGCCGACCCCGCCGGGCCGCGGACCGCACCGTAAGCACCGTCCGCCTCCCGCTCCCGGCCGTGCTGACGCTCGCGGTCCTGTTCGGCGAGGAGCCGGAGCATGCCGTGCACCCGGTCCAAGGCCTCGTCCGCGGCGTCGATCGCCTCTATGCACTGCCAGTAGAGGCCCTCCTCGTCGGTGTCGCAGGCCACCGCGACCAGAGCCATCCCCGCCTCCCCCAGCAGGACACCGAGACCGGTCAGTGTCGCGCGCGGATCGGCCACCTCGGAGAGCTGGGCGGCCCGCACCCCACCGGTCCGCAGCACCGAATCGTCCGGTGTCCCGCCGCCTGTCCCCCCGATCTCACCGAGCCCCCGCGCCTCGCCCCGCAACTCCTTCGGCCCGCTCGCCGCCAGCCGCTCGCCGACCGCTTGGGCCAGCGCCTGGACCTGCCACGCCTCCGCCATGATGGACGGCGTGCCCCGGCTCTGCGCCAGAGCCCGCCGGCTTACCCCTATGAGCCGCTCCGCTTCCATGCGTCGCCCCCGTCCGTACGAAAACCCGCTCACCTCATCCATTACCCACAGTGAGGGTGATGGCACCGAAAGGCCAGGGGATTTCGGAAATCTGTGGACACGAAGTCGATTGTGGATAAATCGATCACTCCGAAGAGTGACGATCTTGGCGTTCCGGGCGTCCCGGAACCGGAAAACGCGCCTCGTTCCTGTCGATCTTCGCCGCCAGCGCCGCCAGCGCATCGATGCCCAGCACCTCGCAGAGCTGCAGGAGATACGCGAGCACGTCCGCGACTTCGTCGGCGACCCGATGCGCCGTCTCGGGTCGCTCCATCACCCGGGACGACTGCTCCGGCGTCAACCACTGGAAGATCTCGACCAGTTCGGATGCCTCGACGCTCAGCGCCGCCACCAGGTTCTTCGGCGTGTGGTACTGCTCCCAGTCCCGTGCGGCCGCGAACGCGGCGAGCCTTCTCTGCAGTGTCGGTACATCAAGTTCTGTCACGGATGCAGGTCTACCACTGTCACGCCGGCCATCCCCCGCGCCTGCTCGGCGGCCGACTCCGCGATCGTTCCCACCAGTCTGAGATGCCCGGCCGTGACGATCGACGCCGCCAGTGCCAGCAACTCCCGCAACTGCCGCCGGTCGAGGTCCCGGTCGACCCCGTCGACCAGCACGGTGAGCGTCTGCAGGGCCGACGGCACCTCCACCGCGGTCTCCATGGCCAGCACCCCGGGCCCGGTGAGCAGCACCAGGGCGAGCGCGAGATACCTCAACTCGCTGTCGCCGAGCCGCCCGGCCGGGGTGAGCCGGCCGTCCTCGCGCCCCACCGTGGCATGCAGCAGCCCGTCCGTGAGCTGTTCGACGCCCAGTCCCGTGACCGTCCCCGCGCAGCCGGCGCGGGCGGCCGCGACCAGCCGGGCGTGCCGCCGGCCGCACTGGGTGTACGTGCGGGCGAGCACCGCAGCGAGGTTGTCGCAGCCGCGGCGGAGGCGGTCCGCCCCGGCGGGCACCGGCGCACGCATCAGCTCCGGCCGCGGTGCGCACGCGAAGACCGAACGCAGGGCGACCACCATCTGTTCGGCGGCGGCAAGGACGCGTAACTGCCCCTCGGTGGTACCCGCGACGCGCAGCGGCAGCAGCGCCGTGCCGAGCAGGTCGTCCGGCAGCGGCGCCCGGGTCACCGGGACCGCGCCGGCCGTGTGCCAGGCCGCCTGGACCGTCGGGCGGCCCGGGTCGCGCAGCGCGGTGGTCAGCAGGGTCTCCCCGCCGCCGGTCAGCCGTTCGCCGACGATCCGGAGGGTGGGCTCGGCCTGGACGGCGAGATCGAGATGGACCGGGCCGGCGGGTCCGTCCGCCGTGCAGCCGATCCGGAAGCCCCGGCGGCCCTGCGCATCGGGCCCGCTCCCTTCGGGCACATGCGCCGCCGGGTCGGGGAAGACCTCTGCGAGCGAGTCCCCGGCACCCAGCCGGGCCAGCGCCTCGTACGCCCGCAGCGCACTGGACTTGCCGCTGCCGCCGGGGCCGGCGAAGAGTGTGAGCGGGCCGATCGGGAGAGCGGCGCCGCGGTGCGAGGCGAAGGAGGAGAGCCGCACCTCGGTCACGACGGGACCGGCGGAGCGGGCTTTCCGGGAGCGGGCGTCCTCGGACGTGTCCTCGGATCGGGCGTCCTCGGCTCGGACGTCCCCGGACAGGGCATCCCCCGGACGGGCGTCCCGGGCGGCGGATGTCAGGAGTGTGGCCCGCGGTGTCTCAGGGCGGCATGCAGTCATGAGCGGACCGTACGCATGCCGCGGACCGGCGAACCGTTCCGCCCGGACCACCTTCCTACGATCGGGGGACGCCCGTCGCCGCGGCCCCCTCGACCTCCATGCCGACGGGCGACAGCAGAAAGACGTTCCGGTCGACCCGGTGCATCCCGCTGCCGAGACCGAAGACCACCCCGCTGGTGAAGTCCAGGATGCGCTTGGCCACATCGGTCTCGGCGCCGGTCAGGTCGAGCAGCACGGGAATCTGGGCGACCAGGTAGTCGGCCACCTCGCGCGCGTCCGCGAAGACCTGTACCCGCAGCACGACCAGGCGGCGCTGTTCTACGGCCTCGCGGTCGTCGGCAACCGTGCGGTGGTCGACCCGGGACGGCCACTCGTTGCGGCTGCGGAGCGGTACGACCTGGGCCAGCCCTTCCCACTGCTCGTCCGTGACGTCGTACCTGTCGTACCTGCTCACCGGACCACCCCGTCCGTGCATCGGTTGGCGTCGCGCCGGCTCTGGTCACTGTTCATCGGGCAATTCTCTCGCCCCTCACCCGTTCGGCGTACCAGCGACACGGGTCAGCGGTTGATCGACACCTCCGGCGACTGCGGAAGCTCCGCTTCCGCAGTCGAGTCGAGCGGGGTGAAACGGACCGGCAGATGCATCAGCGCCCGGTGGAACGGGCCGGGACGCCACATCAGTTCACTCGCCGGAACAGCCAGTTCCGCATCGCACAGCCGACCGGTCAGCTGCTCGATCGCGGTCATCGCGATGAGCAGCGCCGGCTGCTTCGCCGGGCACCGGTGCGGCCCAGCCGACCACGCCAGGTGGGCGCTGCCGCCGGAGCGTACGGCGGGGTCCGAAGAAGCCTGGCCGGACTGGGAGTTGGCCGCGGCGTAGGAGACGATGAGCAGCTGCCCCGCGCGCAGCCGGACGCCGTGGAACTCGGTGTCGTGACGGGGGTAGTGGGCGGCCAGGTTGGCCAGCGGCGGGTCCTGCCAGAGCACCTCGTTGATCGCCTCGTGCGCGGTCATCGCACCGCCGTGCAACGAGCCGGCGTAGCGCGCGTCGGTGAGCATGTGCAGCAGCGCGTTGCCGATGAGATTGGTCGTCGGGTCGTGGCCCGCGCTCATCAGCAGAGTGATCTGACGCACAGTCTCGTCGTTGTCGAGACCGGCGGGGTGGCCGAGGAAGTAGGAGGTCAAGTCGCGGCGTGGTCTGGCGCGCCGGTCCGCGACGAGGTCGGTGACGACGGTGACGAGATCGGCGTACGCGGCGGCGGCGTCACCGGCGGAGTTGAACATGCCTCCGACGCCGTCGACGATCCGTTCGCGGTGTCGGGGCGGTACCCCGAACCAGGTGGTGAAGATGTGCAACGGGAGCCGTCGCGCGTACTGGGCGACGAGGTCGCCGCTGCCGGTGGCGGCGAACTCCTGGATGAGCTGCTGGGCGACCCGGGCGACCTCGGCCCGCAGGATGTGCGGTTCGATCAGGGCGAGGGTGTCGTTGATGGCCTGGCGGTAACGGGCGTGCACGTCACCGTCGCTGAAGAGCGCGGTGGGCCGGTAGCCGAGCACGGGCAGGATCGGCGAGTCGGCGGGGACGGTGGCCTGCCAGGCGCGGGGGTCCTTGGTGAAGGTGTGGGTGTCGCGGAGCAGATCGACGGCGGCCTGGTAGTCGGTGACCAGCAGGGCGTCGATGCCGGGGGCGATCCGGACGGGGGCGATCGGACCGTGTGCGCGCAGCTGTCGGTAGTGGCCGTGCGGATCGGCGGCGAAGTCGGGCCCGTACAGCGCGAGCGGCTGCGGCGCCTGCACGGACCTGACGGAGGGTGCGGGGGGTGTCATGACGGGTCCCGGGACTCGGGAATGCGGCTCAGCGCATGCTCGGCGAGGGCGATCAGGGCATCGATGCTGCCGCGGCGCTCGCGGGCGTCGCACTGGAGCATGGGGGTGTCCGGGTGCAGGTCGAGGTGGTTGCGCAGCACCTCGTCGGTGTGGGCGGGGGCGTCGGGGAAGCGGTTGACGGCGACGGCGTACGGCAGCCCCTGCTCCTCGACCATGTCCATGACCGCGAAGGAGTCGCCGAGGCGGCGGGTGTCGACCAGCACGAGTGCGCCGAGGGCGCCGCGCGCGATGTCCTCCCAGAGCGGGAGGAACCGTTCCTGTCCGGGGGTGCCGAACATGTAGAGCACCAGGTCGTCGGCGACGGTGAGCCTGCCGAAGTCGACGGCGACCGTCGTGGTGGTCTTGTGCGGCAGTCCCGCGGTGTCGTCCAGCCCGGTGCTGGACTGGGTCATCGTCTCCTCGGTGTGGAGCGTGGGTATCTCCGACAGGGTACGGATCAGGGTCGTCTTGCCCACACCGAACGGACCCGTGACGACGAGCTTCATCAGGGTCTGGGCGGCAGGCGGCAGATAGCCGATGCCGGTCCGGTCAGTGGAGGGAGCGGAGTCCAACGAGCAGCCTCTCGACGAGCGACCGGTCGGTCTCCCCGGCGCTGGGGATCGGCGGTCGGGTGTACAGGTGTCCGGCGGCCGCGAGGTCCGCGGCCAGGAAGACGGTGGCGCTGACCGGGAGGTCCAGGTGGGCCGCGCATTCGACGACGGTGAGAGCTCCCGGTTCCAGCAGTTCGCACAGCCGGCTCTGCTCGGACCCGGTGTCCGGCGGCAGCTCCCTGTCGGTGCGTACGAGCACGGCGAGCCGGTCGAGGGCGGGGCCGGAGGGCCTGGTCCGGCCACCGGTGACCAGGTAGGCGGGGATCAGGCGGCGTCCTGGGCCCGAGGTCATGGCCGGGCGGCTGCGTCCGGCCGGCGGTCGGGCGCGTTCATCGCCCGGGTCAGCGCGGTGACCTGCACCTGCATCTGATAGGCGATGTCGCCCAGCTTGGCGCCGGGATCCGCGAACAGGGCGAGCGTCGTGTTCTTGCCCGCGGGCACGACGATGGCGAATCCCTGGTCGGACTCGACGACCGTCTGGGCCAGTTGCGGCGCCTCGACATCGGTGAACGCCGTGGTGAAGGCGCGCGCCGCCGCATGCAGGGTGGCGGTCATGGCGGCGACGCGTTCGCCGGACGCCCGGTCGAGTCCGGGCGAGGCCCCTTCGACGAGACCGTCGCCGGTGGCGACCACGGCGTGCTGCACTCCGGGAAGTTCCAGCAAGGGGGTCAGCACCCAAGCGAGGTCACCGGTGGTGGGGGTAGGGGTGCTCACGTCTGGTCGTCTCCTTGATCGTGCCGGTCGTTCCGGTCTTCTTCGTACTCCGATGCCGATGGGGCCGCCGGGGCGGGGGCAGTACGGCCGCTGAGCGTGCCCTGCTGGAGCGCCGTCCAGGACGCCGCGGCCTGCTCGGGGGTGCGGGGCGCCGGGGCTCCGGCCGGGGTCGCGCGGACGGCTGCCGCGGGCCGCGCCGCCGCCGGGCGGGGTGCACGGCGGCGCCGGCTGGGCAGCCCGGTGGAGGACGCGACGGCGGGCTCCGGCACGGCGGCGGGCTCCGGTTCGGGCGTCTGCGCAGCGGGGGCCGTGCCGGCGGCGGGCCCGTGAACCGGCTTCGGGGCGAGGGCGGAGAGGGTGCGGTCGTCCTGAAGCACGGTCAGAAGGTGGGCGGGGACACGCAGCATGGTCCGCATCCCGCCGAACGGCGAGGGTTCGATGTGACAGCTGAGGCCGTACTGCACGACCAGCCGGCCCACGACGGCGAAGCCCGTCTGGGGCGGGTCTCCCAGCTCGGTCAGCAGGACCTCGGAGGGGCCCGCCAGCAGCGTACGGGCCCGTTCCAGCGCATCCGCGTCCATGCCGATGCCGGCGTCGTCGATGACCAGGAAGGCGCCGCGGCCGCCGCTCTGCTGGATCGTCACCTGCACGTCCGTGTCGGGGTGCGAGTAGGCGGTGGCGTTGGCCAGCAGTTCGGCGAGGGCGATCGCCAGCGGTTCGGCGGCGCGGGCGACGACGGCGAGCCACTCGTCGCGCAGATGGTTGGCCACCTTGATCCGCTCGTAGCCCGCGACCCGCGACTGGGCGCCGAGCACGATCTCGACGAGCGGCGAGTTCTGGCGGGCCAGACCCGGCCAGGCGTCGCAGAGCACCGCGGTGGCCTGGGTCCGGCGCAGCGCCAGTTCGTTGCGGAAGTCCAGCTGCAGGATCCGTGGGTCGTCGTACTCGTGCTGGAGCTCGTGCAGGAGCTGCTGGGACTGGTTGAGCAGCGACTGGATCTTCGCGGAGGTGCCACGCATCGCGGCGCGGGCGGCCGCGTCGACGCGCTGCCGCTCCTCGACGACCGCCGTGCGGGCGGCCTGGACCGCCTCGGTCAGCAGCCGCGCGGAGCCGCCGTCGACCTCGGCGGCCTCCCGCAGTCCGGGGACCGGCGCACTGGGGTGGGAGAGGGCGAGTGCGGCGGCGGGTATCCGCCTCCGGGCGAGCTGCCGGATCTCCTCGGTGAGGGCGACGGTACGGGCGTCGGCCGCCTTCGCCTGACGTTCGGCAAGTTCGGCCCGGGCCACGGCAAGATGGGCCTCACGGGTCGCGTTGTAGGAACGGACCGCCGTCACCACGGCGGTGACGGCGGCGATCAGCGCCACGATCCATCCCATGCCCGTCACCGCTTCTCTGTCGTCGGAGTCTCTTCTGCCGGATCGGTCTCCCGGCCGGGGCGGCGGGCGACGGCGGCGGTCACACCGCGGGGTCCTTCTCCGCGCGGGGCCCGACGTCTTCGCGCGGGGCGCCGCCCCGGACGGCCGCCGCCTTCGGAACGGTCCCCCGAGCCGCGATCTCCCGTGCGACGACGGCGACATCGGTCATCAGCTGGAGCACCCCCGGCAGTTCGGATCCGTCGAGCTGCCGGTACTCGCTGCCGATGGTGATCACCAGCCGTTCGGCCAGGCCGAGTTCGGGATGGCGCCCCTCGGCGATCACCCGGCGGGCTGCCTCCAGCGCGGGCACCCCGGCCGAGTGAAGGGCATGGGCGCGCTCCCGTACGTACTCCAGGTAGCCGATGTGCGCCCGTACGCCGGCCGGGTCGAGGACCGGTCCGTGGCCGGGGACGATGGTCTCGGCGCCGGTGGCCAGCACCTGTTCGCAGGCGGCGATCACGTTGGCCAGCGGGCCCGCCCAGTGCACCGGGTGGTCGCCGGGCTGCCCGGGCGTGGAGGAGAAGATGATGTCGCCGCTGAACACGGTGCGCTGCGCGGGCAGGTGCACGATCAGGTCACCCGTGGTGTGGGCGGCGGGCAGGGCGGACACCTGCACCGGGTACTCGCCCAGGGTCAGTTCGAGCTCGCCGGTGAAGTACGTGGTCGGCCGGACGGGTTCGGTCTGCGACCAGTCGAACGAGCCGAAGTGGTGTCCGAGGTACTCGCCGAGCGGGGTCGCCGGATCGCCTCCCCGGACGAGCGCGTGCTGCTGCTTCGGGGTGGGTTCGTAATGGATGTGCTCCCGGGCCTCGCGGGTCGCGATGATCTCCGCGTCGGGGAGTACGCCGGCGCCCCAGAAGTGGTCGCCGTTGGCGTGCGTGACGATCACCCGGCCGATGGAGACGCCGTCCGGCAGTCGCTTCGTGGATTCGGCCAGGAACTGGCCGGCGAGCACCGGGTCGTACGGGGTGTCGATCCAGATGGCGCCCCGGGGTGACGTGAGGAGACCGCAGTTCGCGAGGCCCCAGCCCCGTCTCGGAGGGAGCCATGCGTACAGGTCCCGCCCCAGCGCGACGAAATCCCCGTCAGTGATCGACATGGACGCGATTATGCCGACCTCCATCCGGTAGCGCGTTCGAACTCGGTCCCCAACGGTCCGGGTTGGCGCAAAATCGCCGTTCGCTTGCACCGGTGTCGACGGGGCGGTGACGGTACGAGACCGGACTGCCTGGTCCCTCTATCCCATCTTCCGGACGAGAGACACCATTTCGACCGACAGTGACACGTGCGGAGGCGACCTCCTGTCCGGTGGCAGCCAAACCGGAATGTGGCGATTACCCACCGAGCATGGCTGAAAACAGATGCAGAAAGTGCCTCCGGTGAGTGCGCTGGACAGCGCTGTCATCGAAGGTCCCCGGGTTGCGGCCCGCGGTGTCCGGTGCCGTATCAGGCAACGTTCGCCCACGCGACCGAGCCATGAGGGAGTGCCCACGTGGCTTTGTCGCCGAGAGCCAGGAGCGCTTGTCGGTCAGCGCCGAGAGCGGCCTACCAGTTGCTGGATCGCGTTGCCGAGTTCTGGAGACGCGTTGGTGCCTCTGCCCGGCTGTCGCCTGTGCGGGTCGGATGGTTCGGTGGGTTCACGTGGCGGGCCAGGTGCCCAGTGCTCGGGCCAGTCGATCGCTCTGGTCCCGGGTGATGCCCTGGGCGAGATGGATTCCGCACCGGGGGCTGCCGGGCTCGTCGCAGTGCAGGATGCCGGGGAAGTGGGCCCGACTGCCGGAGAGCGGGGAGACGGCAGGCGTCACCCATGCAGCCGGCTCCCACAGGGGGTGGTCCATGAGCAGGGCCTGAGCCAGCCGCGGGACCTCATCAGCTCCGACACCTGCCTGGGTGAGCGCGCTACCGAGCAGACCGGCCGCTTCGTCGGGCAGGTCGGCGTCGCCAAGTGCGGGCAGCAGAAGCAGGAGGCGAGCGTACGGTGCGTGCACGCCGGGAGAATCAGGGTCGGCCGTGTTGGCGATGTGCGTGAGTTCGGGCCAGGACAGCCCAGGGCCGGCTTGATGCCCGTCGACGGTGGCCAGGTAGCCGTGCCGGTCCCACTCGGGGTGCGAGATGAAGTATTCCGTCCCCGCGTCGTCGGCGAGGTTGCGGCCCAGGACGACCGCAGTGTGACCGCCGCCGAACGGGATCCGGAAGACCGGCCACCGCTCCTCGTCGCTCAGGGCCTCGTATGCCGCGTCGGTGTCGGCCTCGTCGACACCGAACCACTCCGGATCCGGATCGTCCTCTTCGGTCTGGCACAGCCACAACAGGTAAGCGGCCCAGAACCCGGGCAGGGCCAGCAGCTCGTCCCCGGGAACAAGCGGGTCGTTCTCAAATCCATCGATCAGCACCAGCCCAGACTGCCAGCCACGTCTGACAAGACCCGCATCACCCTGGAAACCGACAACACATGTCTTCGGCCGGCTTCGACGCCGCTTGCTGCGCCACCGACCTCAGCAAGTACCGTGCCTGCGGTCACACCTACGAGCGCTACTCCTCGAGAGTCTGCCGCCGCTTGACTCCGACCGGTTCACAGGCGCATTTCGATGGCTCGGGGACGCCGGCGCCCCCATCCCGCGGCAGGTCATGAAGCTCATTCCCTGCCGCGGGATTTCGTCAGGTCCGACGCGGCACCTAGTACGTCGCCGGCACCGTCCACTGCTGGTTCGCGCCGCCGTGGCAGTCCCACAGGTCCAGTGCGGTCCCGCTGGTGCTGTTGCTCCCCGGGACGTCCAGGCAGCGGCCGGACGCCTTGTTCACGAGGGCGTGGGTGGAGGTGTTGTACGTCCACTGCTTGGCGGTGTCCGTGACGGCGCCTCCGGCGCCCGTACCGGCGCAGTCACGGACCAGGACCGCTGCCCCGTTACCCGTCCCGGCCGCGGTCAGGCAGTAGTCGGAGGGCAGCCGCAGGGTGCCGTCGGCGGCCCTCACCCATGCCTGGTTGCTGTTGCCCGTGCAGCCGTAGAGGTCGGCGGCGGCCCCGTCCGACACGCCGCCGAACGCGTCCACGCACTTTCCGGCCAGGCCCGTCACCGGGCCGCGCACCGAGTTGCCGACGGCGAGGTTCTGCACCGTGCCGCCGGAGACGGTGTCGGTCCGCGTCATGGACGCACAGGCGTTGCCGCTGTTCGAGGTGGAGGAGACGGTCGCGGTGACCGTACCGCCGTTGCCCTTCGGCAGCCCGAACCGGGCGTCACTGAACGGCTGGTCGTAGCAGGTGGCGCGGGGGTCGTTCCACTCGAAGTACTCCGTCCAGTCGACCATGCCGGACGGCGAGATGGCGGTGGCGGGCGTCTTGATGCTGCCCAGCTTGTACGACGTACCCGCCGTGGTGTCCGTGACGGTGGCGCCGAACCAGCCGTCGCCCTCGGCCGCCACCTTGAAGGTGTACGTGTGGCCGGCGGTCCAGTCGAGGTTCATCCGGCAGCTCATGCCGTCGCCCTCGCCGCCGAAGCCCTGGCACCAGGATCCGGTGGTGCCGGCCTTGGCCTCCGAGACGTCCCAGACGGAGAAGAGGAGCACTCTGCTCGACCCTCCGTTGGACTGCATCCCCAGGTAGGCGCCGTTGCCCTGGTTGAATCCGAACTGGTGGCTCCAGAAGACGTCGGCGGTGTAGCCGGGATCGTGCTGGACGGTCGTCGACCAGGTGACATCGGTCAGGACCGGCGCACCGGAGAACGAGTAGTTCGTGTACGTGCCGGGAGTCGTGCCGGTGTCCGCGGCGTGGGTGGGGCCGGCCACTCCGAGCAGGGCCAGGGCGGCTGCCGCGGTCGTGGCGAGTGTGGTGCCGAACAAGTGGCGCAGAGTCATGCGTTGCACCTGCTTCTGATGGGGGGAAATGGGGGATCGTGCTCTCTTGCATGCGCCTGTGGAACGAGGCACACGGTGTGCGAGTCAAACCCGTCGGACAGGGCCGAAGCCCTGTCCGACACTTCCCGGCAGAATCGGCCAGAAGTTTCCTAGCGGACCTGACCGCGCTCGAAGTACGCGACCAGCTCGGGGTCGAGGGCCGGCACGTCGTACGGTGCACCGCCCTCACGCAGCGAGCGGGTCGCGAGCACACCGGCGGCGACGCTCATCCGGGCGGCGACCGGAGAGGTGTCGGTGACGCCGCCGTCGCGGACGAACCGGCAGAACTCATCCATGATCCGGCTGTCCCCGCCGCCGTGCGAGCCGTCGGCCTCCGGCACCCGGTAGGTGATGTCGGCCTCGGCGCGGTATCCGCTGGGGCCGGTGTTCCAGACCTTGACCTCGTCACCCGGGCTGTCGCCGAAGTTCTCCAGCCGCCCCTCGGTGCCGATGACGGTGTAGTTCCGCCAGTAGTCCGGGGTGAAGTGGCACTGCTGGTAGGCGGCCACGACGCCGTTGTCGAGCTGCATGTTCATCACCGAGACGTCCTCGACGTCCACGATGTGATGCAGGTCCTTGCGAGCCGTCGGCGGCCAGTCGAACTCCCGCAGCCAGTTGTCCGGTCGCGGGGTGTCCGCCTCGCGGCGCGGCAGGTCGCCGTAGACGAGGAGGTCGCCGAGGGCGTTGACCCGGCGGGTGTATCCGCCGGCCAGCCAGTGCAGCACGTCGATGTCGTGAGCGGCCTTCTGGAGCAGCAGTCCGGTGGTGCGGGTCCGGTCGGCGTGCCAGTCCTTGAAGTAGTAGTCACCGCCGTAGCCGACGAAGTGCCGTACCCAGACGGCCTTGGGCTCGCCGATGTCGCCGCGGGCGATGATGTCGCGCATCAGCCGCACGACGCCCATGTGGCGCATGTTGTGGCCGACGTACAGCCGGGTCCCCGTCTCGTACGCGGCGCGCAGGACATTGTCGCAGCTCTCGACGGTGATACCGAGCGGCTTCTCGACGAAGACCGCCTTGCCGGCCCGGAGGGCATCGATGGCGATGGCCTCGTGGGTGTCGTCCGGGGTGGCGATGATGATCGCGTCGAGGTCGTCCCGGTCGAGGAGCTGCTTGTAGTCCTCGACCGCGACATCGGTGCCGAAACGCTCGGCCTCGCGCTGCCGCACCTCGGGGTCGAGGTCGCAGACGGCGGTGATCGCCGAACCCTTTCCGGGGTGGTGGGCGGACATCGCGATGGAACGGCGCAGGCCGAGTCCGATGACGCCGAGTCGCAGGTCTGACACGGGAGTCCCTTTCTCTGGATGTACTGGTCGAGCGGGCGGAGACTACTTACCGGCGAGCGAGGCCTCGAACTCGGCACGCATCTTGTCGCCACCGCCGGAACGCCACTTCCGCAGCTGCTCCTTGTACGCGGAAAGCGGCTTGCGGCCCGCGACGATGTCCAGCATGCAGTCGCTCATCGCCGTGGTGAGCGAGGGGCTCTTGCTGGTGGACGTGTCGGAGAAGTGGCCGCTCGTCGGGTTCGTCTGGTTGATCTTGAGGAGCTCCTGCTGCCAGCCGTGGATGTTCCCGGCCAGCTCCGACTTGCCCGGCAGGTAGATGTACTCGGGACCTGCGGCGAGGAAGGCCAGCGGCATGGCCGTGGTCACCGCCTCGGAGTTCCCCTTGGCCGTGAGCTTGACGTCGCCCTTCGATGTACGGGTGAAGTGCTTGCCCTCGATGCCGTTGTCGAGGAAGAGCCGTTCCTCGGTACCGAAGGGGGCGGCCAGGTAGTCCATGACACCCAGCAGCATCTTCACGCGCTTGGCGTCGACCTTCTTGTTGATGGCGGTGTAGCCGACCGAGCCGTAGCCCATGTTGTACCGCGGCTCGGCACCGGCCTTGGCCGCGAACGGCACGATGACGCCGAACGGGAAGTCGTACGTCTTGGCGTCCACCAGGAAGCTGGGGAAGGACTGCACATAGGCGCCGAGGGAACCCTGCGCCATCTTCTCCATCGTGGTGCTGAGGTTGGGGTCCGGCCAGAAGAGACCGGCCTTGGCCACCTTGACGGCGAACGCCACGGCCTCCTGGTACTCCTCCGTCTCGTACATGTGGGTCAGCTTGCCGTCCTCCAGCCGCCAGCCACTGGGCGCGCCGAACCACTGGCCGAACATGCCGATGTGGTTCACGTACGCCGGCTCCAGGACGTACTTGTTGCGCTTGGCGTCCAGGAGCTCCTTGCCCTTGGCGAGGAAGTCCTCGGCGCTGCTGAACTCGGCGCCGCCGACCGGCTTCCAGAAGTCCTGGTTGACGACGTAGACCTGGCCCATGGAGCCGTAGGCCACGGTGACACCGCGGATCTTGCCGTTGACCACGGCGGTCTTCCACGCGGTGGTCGGCAGGTTCGCCAGGTTCGGGTAGTCCTTGACGGCGTCGCCCGAGAGGTACGGGGTGAGGTCGTGGAACTTGGCGTCCAGCAGCTCGGGCACGCGCTGGATGCCCTGGTTCGGCGGGAACCACACCAGGTCGGGTATGTCGCCTCCGGCCATCATGGCGTTGAATTTGGTGAGGTACGCGTCGACGCCCTGGTCCACGACGATCGTCATGTCGAACTGCGCCCCGAGGCGCTTGTTCAGCTCCTGCCAGTAGGCGTTCTTGGCCTGCGGCGGGGCGGGCGTGGTGAACGTCTCCGTGAGGGCCGTGATGCGGCTGCCGTCACCAGGCGCCTTGGCCACCGACTTGGTGAGGACCTTGGGGTAGCGCAGATACGTGGCGTCCAGACCCGCGGCGTTGCCCGCCAGATCCGCGGGGGCGGTCTGCGCGGCAACGTACGTCGGGAGCTTGAGCTTGGCCGACGCCTTGGCGCCGCCCTTGCTGACCGTGGCACCGCTGCCGCAGGCGCTCAGAGTCGACAGACCGGCCACGGTCAGGCCGGCGATTCCCGCGGCGCCCATGAAACCGCGCCGGGACAAGTTGGTGGACATGGGGCTCCTTGAAGTGTGTGTGACGGACGTGGCGGCGATGTCGGGGTGGGCTGATCAGCCCTTGACCGCCCCGGTGAGGACGCCCTTGACGAAGAACTTCTGCAGGAAGGGGTAGGCACAGAAGATGGGCACGATGGCGATGATCAGCACGGCCATCTGCAGCGAGGTCGCGGGCGGCACCGCGTGGACGCCCATGGCCGAGGCGTTGATGCTCTGCCCGTTCAGTACGTAACTGCGCAGGATCACCTGGATGGGGAACTTGCTGGAGTCGTTGAGGTAGAGCACCGCGTTGAAGAAGCTGTTCCAGTACCCGACGGCGTAGAACAGGCCGACCACCGCGAGGACCGCCTTGGACAGCGGGAGGACGATCCGGAAGAGGACCGTGACCTCACCGGCACCGTCGATCCGCGCCGCGTCGTACAGCTCCTCGGGAATGCTCTGGAAGAAGGAGCGGACGACCACGATGTTGAACGCGTTGAGCAGCACCGGAAGGATCAGCGAGGCGTACGTGTCCAGCATCTTGAACTGCTGAACGGCCAGGTACGTCGGGATGATGCCGGGGGCGAAGAGGAACGTGCCCAGCACCAGCAGCAGGATCGGTTTGCCGAGAACCGTGCCGGGACGCGAGGTGCCGTACGCGATCATCACCGTGCACGCCAGGCTGAGCGCGGTACCGATCAGCGTGATGAAGATGGAGACCAGCGCGGCCTGCGTGACGATCCCGCCGGAGAGGATGACGCGGTACGCCTCGAGCGTCGGGTGGTGCGGCAGCAGTACGTAACCGCCGTTGGCGTTCAGCTCCTCGCGGCCGGCCAGGCTGGTACCGATGGCAAGGACGAACGGGTAGAGCACGATCACGGTGAGGACGACCAGGGCCGCCGCCTTCGCACCCTGTCCGTACCAGTGGGGGCGCTCCATCCACGGCGGCCTGCCGTGAGAGGAGCGGGGGCGTGCACCGCCCCGCGGGCCGAACCGTGCCGTGCGCAGCCGGGTCGCGGCGGACTGTTGACTCATCGGTAGACTCCCTGCTCGCCGAAGCGGTGTGCGAGCTTGTTGGCGGCGAGGATGAGGGCGAATCCGATGACGCCCTTCATCAGACCGGCGGCGGTGCTCATGCCCCAGTCGCCGTCGACGACGCCGTGGAAGTAGACGTAGGTGTCCATGACTTCGGAGGCGTCCGGGCCGACGGCGTCGCGCTGCAGGATGATCTGCTCGAAGCCGACCGAGAGGATGTCGCCGAGCCGCAGGATCAGCAGCATGAGGATCACCGGCCGGATGCCCGGCAGGGTGATGTGCCAGATCCTGCGGAACCAGCCGGCCCCGTCCATGGCGGCCGACTCGTACTGGCCCATGTCGATCGAGGCGATCGACGCCAGGAAGATGATCGTCCCCCAGCCGCAGTCCTTCCAGATGGCCTGGGCGGTGATCAGCAGCTTGAAGGTTCCGGGGTCCGTCATCACGTTGCCGATGCTGACCCCATGCTCCATCAGGAGCGTGGTGACCGAACCCGCGCCACCGAGCACCTGCTTGAACATCGCGACCACGACCACCCACGACAGGAAGTGCGGGAGGTAGACGATCGTCTGGATGAACCGCTTGATCTTCTCGCTGATCAGCGAGTTGAGCAGCAGCGCCAGCGCGATCGGGGCCGGGAAGTAGAGGAGCAGCTGGATCGCGGTGATCTGCAGCGTGTTGGAGACCGCGGACCAGAACTCCGGCTCGGAGAGCAGCGCGGTGAAATTCGCGAGGCCGACGAACGGGCTCTGCTTGAAGCCCAGGAACGGCTGGTAGTCCTGGAAAGCGATGACGTTGCCCGCGAGCGGCAAGTAGAAGAAGAGCGCGAAGTACAGGACGCCCGGCAGGCAGAACAGCAGGAGCGCTTTGTCGCGCTTCAGGCGGTGCCGCAGCGGCTGCCGTATTCGGCCTTTGGCGCGCTTCTTCCCGCCGGGTGAGTCCGTGTCATCCGGATCGCGGGGCTGCGGCACCGGCGACCGCACCGATGAGACCGGCGCATCTGCCATCGTCACAGGCACCTCCAGGGCTGATGGAGCAAAGGGAGTCCCGCAGCGATGGAGGGGCGGCACGCACCGTCCACGGTACGGCCGCCGCTCCGTTGCGGCGACAGCCACATAGTTCACGACAGTGCGCATGAATGGCAAGAGATGTTCATTTCACAGAGGTAACGAACATCTATAGACATTGAGAAAGTCCAATGAACGTCCGTTTTAAGCCCATTGGGGACTACGGCTGGGTGTGCCGGAAGCACGGAAGCGTCCAATGAGTGGCCTGAGCCTCTTGCCACCGGGTTCGCCACGGGACCAGGATGCTCCACCGTGCTCGATCTTGCACTGACGGGCACTCTTCCCAACATTCACAAGCAGAGACGGGTATGCCCGTATGACCTCTCGCATGACTGTGTCCGGCCTCGGCCGGCTCGGCCGCATCGCCGGAAGTGCCGTCGCGGCGCTGGCACTTGCGGCCGGAATCGGAATGTCCACGGCCGCCACGGCGCAGGCCAACGAGGACGGCTGGGGCGACACCCCCGGCACATACACCCACTACGAGTTCCCCGCCGGGACGCCGGACCTGTCGTCGGTGACCTGGAGTACCACGGTCACCGCCGAGCCCGGCTTCACCTCGCACACCTTCTGGTCGCACCAGTTCGGCTTCAACCAGGGGAACGGCGGCTACATAGGCATGCAGGACAACGGGGGTGAGGACCAGCTGTTCCTCTTCTCCGTCTGGGACGTGAACCAGGCCAGGCCCGGCACCGAGGGCAGCTGGTGCCAGGACTTCGGCGGCGAGGGCACCGGCTACAGCTGCCGGATGAACGTGCCGTGGAAGGCCGGCCACACCTACACGTTCAACGTGGCCGCCGAGGGCGACGGCTGGTTCGGCGCCACCGTCGAGGACACCACCGCCCACAAGTCGTTCAAGCTCGGCAGCATCCTCACCCCGGCGACCGGGGTCAAGACGGCCGGCATGGTCGACTGGGTCGAGTACTACGAGTGGAGCATGACCCGCTCCACCTGTGTGCAGCAGCCCTACAGCGCGGCGACCTTCGGCCTTCCCGAGGCCACGACCCTGGCGGGCACCCGGGTCACCGGCACGGCCACCCGGCCGGAGGACAACGGTGACTGCGCCAACGTCTCCAGCACGATCGGGCCCGACGGCGGCGAGCAGGTCCTGGGCATCGGCAACTCCGCACGCGGCGCCGTGACCGACCGGGCGGGCAACTGCCTGGACGTGGAGGGCGTGGACTTCGCCCAGCTCGAATGGGCCGAGGACACCGATCTGGCCGCCGACGAGAACCGGCCCGCGGTCGTCGAGACCTGCCACCGGCGCACCGACCAGGGGTGGGTGCACGGCGCCGACCGGACCCTGCGCCTGGTGAACAACTTCTGCCTGACCGCCGCCCCGGAGAAGTCCGGGCACGGCAGGAAGGTACCGGTCACGATCACGACCTGCGCAGGCACCCCGGGACCGCTGACCACCTGGACGTACGGCGCCCACGGTTCGATCGTGAACGACGCGACCGGCCAGTGCCTGTATACCCCGGGCGGTCACGAGACCGGGCACCGCGTGGAACTGCGCGACTGCACCGGCAAGGCCGACCAGCGGTGGACCGCGCCCCGCAGCTGATCCTGCGGGACGGCGCCACCGCCGGGCGGGCCGGAGTCTCCGTCACACCGCGATGACGGTGACTCCGGCCTCGGTGAAACGGGCCTTCGCGTCCTGGGTGATGCCGGTGTCGGTGACCAGGAAGTCGACCTGGCCGAGATCGCAGACCCGGGCGAAGGCCCGCTTGCCGATCTTGGAGGAGTCGGCGGCCACGACCACCCGCTGCGCCTGCTGGGCGAGCAGCCGGTTGATGCTGGCCTCGCCCTCGTGATGGACGTAGGCCCCGCGCTCGGTGTCGATCGCGTTGACGCCCAGCACGGCGACATCCAGCGTTATCTCACCGAGCACCCCGCTGGCCAGCGGCCCCGTGAGCTCGTACGACTGGGGCCGGGCCACCCCACCGGTCACCACGATCTTGATCTGCGGCCGGATCACCAGCTCGTTGGCGATGTTGAGGGCGTTGGTGACCACGGTCAGCGTCGGCTGCCCGCCGACTCCGGGCCCGGTGTCACCGACGAGATCGGAGCGGACCGCCAGCGAGCGGGCGACCTCGGTGATGGTGGTGCCGCCGGTCAGTCCCACCACCTCCCCCACGGCCACCAGTTCGGACACGGCACGGCCGATGGCCTGCTTCTCCGGGGCGTGGCGTCCCGTCTTGTAGCGCAGCGCCAGTTCGTACGAGACCCCGTGCGCGACGGCGCCGCCGCGGGTACGGGTGAGCAACTGCTGCTCGGCGAGCTGGTCCAGGTCGCGGCGGATGGTCGCGGCCGAGACATCCAGCGTCGTCGCGGCGTCCTCGACCTCCACCCTGCCGTTTTTCCCGACCAGCTCCAGCAGCGCGTTCCACCGGGCATCCCTGGACAAGAGAACTCTCCTTACGGGTCCGGGATTCGAGCACCCATCCCCTTGGGCACGGTCACCGGACAAGCGCAAGCGTCGCACAAGGTTACGGGCAGTCAAGCCATATGCAAGTCCCTGCAAGGAAGATGCTTGATAATGCTTGCAGTTCACGTATAACGTGCGTGAACGAGCATCCCATCACCCATACGGAGTGCAAAAGTGTCGTTTGTAGAGATTGAGACAGCCAGTCAGCCGGAGTGCTGGCGTCGCGCCGCAGACCTCGCACAGAGCCAGTCGGCCGCCCTGCCCGCCACGGGCGAGCGCATCGCCGTCGTCGGCTGCGGCACCTCGTTCTACATGGCCCAGGCGTACGCGGCGCTCCGCGAGGGATCCGGGCAGGGCGAGTCCGACGCGTTCGCCGCGTCGGAGTTCCCCTTCGGCCGGCGCTACGACCGCGTCGTCGCACTGACCCGCTCGGGCACCACGACCGAGGTGCTGGAGCTGCTGAACCGGCTCCGCGGCGTCACCCGTACCGTCGCGATCACCGCCGACCCGACCACTCCGGTGATGACCTCCGCCGACGACATCGTCGTCCTCGACTTCGCCGACGAGCAGTCCGTGGTGCAGACCCGGTTCGCCACCACGCTGCTCACGCTGCTCCGCGCCCACCTCGGCCTGCACACCGACGCCGTGGTCCGCGACGCGGAGACCGCGCTCGCCGAGCCGCTGCCCGAAGGCCTGGTGGACTGCACCCAGTTCTCCTTCCTCGGCCGCGGCTGGACCGTCGGTCTCGCCAACGAGGCCGCACTGAAGATGAAGGAGGCGTCGCTGTCCTGGACGGAGTCGTACCCCGCGATGGAGTACCGTCACGGCCCGATCAGCATCGCCACGACGGGCACCGCCACCTGGATGTTCGGCACCGCACCGGACGGACTCGAGGAACAGGTGCTGTCGACCGGCGCCCGCTGGGTGGAGAGCGGACTGGACCCGCTGGCCGAACTGGTCCGCGTACAGCGGCTGGCGATCGCCCGCGCCGAAGCCGCCGGCATCGACCCGGACAGCCCCCGCCACCTGACCCGCTCGGTGGTCCTCGCAGACGCCTGACCGGCCGATGGACATCGTCGAGCATGCCCTCACCGTTCCGCACGACGGTGCGGGCGAAGGCACGTACGACGGTGGATACGGGTGCGAGGGGTTCCTCGCCACGCCTGTGCGGGGCGGCGAGGCCGGCGTCCTCGTCCTCGCAGGTTCCAGCGGACGGATCGAGGTCGAGCGGTGCCGGATCCTGGCCCGCGAGGGGCTGACCGCCCTGTCGGTCCGCTGGTTCGGCGGCCCCGGGCAGCCACCGGGGATCTGCGAGGTCCCGCTGGAGACGTTCGTCGCCGCGACCGGACTGCTCCGGTCGCGCGGGGCGCGGCGCATCGGGGTGCTGGGCGTCTCCAAGGGTGCTGAGGCCGCACTGCACCTGTCGGTGCTGCACCCTGGGACCGATGCCGTGGTGGCTCTCTCTCCCACCTCGCTGACCTGGGCGAACGTCGGTCCCGGCCGGGACGGGCAGACACGGCCGTACCGGTCCTCGTGGACCTGGCGGGGCGAACCGCTGCCCTTCGTCCCCTACGACGACCGCTGGACTCCGGCCCAGCCGGAAGGCGCCCCGGTCTCCGTCCTCGACTGGTACGAACGCAGTCGGCGGACCTTCGCGGACCGCGTCGGCGCCGCCACGATCCCGGTGGAACGGTCCGCCGCCGACCTGCTGGTCGTCGCGGGCGGGGACGATGCGATGTGGCCGTCCCTGCGCGCCGCCGAGGAGCTCGCCGCGCGCCGCCGTGCGGCCGGGCGGCCGGTACGGGTGGTCGCACGCGCCGACGCCGGGCACCGCGTGCGCTTTCCCGGCGAGGGCCCCGCGCCCGCCTCCACCCTGTTCCTGCACGGCGGTTCGCCCGCTGCCGACGCCGCGCTGGGCGCGGCGGCCTGGCCGTACGTGCTCGATGTACTGCGTGGCGCCGCGTGACCATCGCCCGACGGCTCCGGCTGCGCCCGCCACGTCCACGCCGGGTGCGAACGGCAACTCCTCCAGCCGAAACGCCACTTCTGGGCCCCGAGCAGTCGTCGGAGAACCCTGCGGTTCCGCATACGTCCCCTATTGTGGCTTTTGATGTCGTGTCTCCACGGATCGGACGGAGTTGGGGCTGTGGCGTTCGCGGAGTCGGCCGGCGGCGGTGAGTCCATGCCCTCTCCCGAAGCGGCCCCGGAGTCCGAGCGACGGTCCTGGGCACCCCTGCTGGCGGTGTGTGCCGGGTATTTCATGGTGATCCTGGACGTGACGGCCATCAACGTCGCCGTGCCGGTGATCGGCCGGGAACTGTCGGCCTCGCTCACCGGCATCCAGTGGATCACCGATGGGTACACCCTGGTCTTCGCCGGGTTCCTGCTGACCGGTGGCGCGCTGGGTGACCGACTGGGCAACCGCCGGGTCTTCTGCTCGGGCGTGGCGGTGTTCACTCTGTCCTCAGCCGCGTGCGCACTCGCACCGAGCGCCCCTTTCCTGGTCTGCGCCCGACTGGTGGAGGGGCTCGGTGCGGCACTGATCGTGCCCGGTTCCCTGGCCCTGCTCCAGCAGGCCTACCCGCAGCCGGCCGCTCGCTCGCGGGCCTTCGGGCTGTGGGGTTCGATGGCGGGCATCGCCGCCTCCGCCGGCCCGCTGCTGGGCGGGCTGCTCGTCTCCACGCTGGGTTGGCGCTGGGTGTTCCTCATCAACCTGCCCGTCGGTGTGGCCTGCACGGTGCTGACGCTGCGGCATGTGTCACGCTCGCCCCGGCGCACCGCCCGGGCCCTGGACTGGCCGGCGCAGTGCGCGGTCGTGGCGACGGTGGCGCTGCTGACCGCGGCGCTCAACGAGGCCGGACGGCGGGGCTGGTCCGATCCGGCGGTGCTCGCCGGGGTGGGCCTGGCCGTGCTGGCCGCCGCGGCGTTCACGGTGCGCGAGCGGCTGGCCCGCTCCCCCGTCCTGCCGCCGAGCCTGTTGCGCTCCCGTGCGATGAGCGGCGGAGCCGTCATCGGACTGCTGTTCAACTTCGGCTTCTACGGGATGGTGTTCACCGCCAGCCTGGAATTCCAGCACCAACGCGGCTTCAGCGCCCTCGGTACCGGGCTGGCACTGTTCCCGGCGGTGGCGATGACCATGTTCGCCTCCGTCCTGTCCGGGCGGCTGGCCCGTCGCACCGGCGATCGCCCGCTGGTGGTCTCCGGCATGCTCCTGGCCGCCCTGGGGCTGGTCGGCTGGGCCGCGGCGGGAGCCGACCCCGCCTACCCGCTGCTGGTGGCCCCGATGATGGCCGTGGGATTCGGTACCTCCTTCGCCCTCACCGGCTCGACCGCCACCGTGATGGGTGCCGCTCCTTCGGCGTACTCGGGCGCCGCCTCCGCCCTGTTCAACACCACACGCCAGATCGGCAGCGCCACCGGCGTCGCGCTCGGCGGCAGCCTGCTCGCCACGGCCACCGACTACGACAGCGGGCTGCGCACGAGCATGGCCATCGGCGCGCTCGCCTACCTGACCGCCGCAGGCCTCGCGTGGCTCTGCGTGCCGGCGACGACGAAGAAGGCGTAGAGGACGCAGAGCGTTCTGAGGCCACCGGTCAGGCCGAGGACAGCCTGCGGCTGCCGGCCCTGCTGTCCCTTCCCCGTGGACGGAACCGTCCCGGAAGCCGAAGGCCCGTGCTTGCAAGGGGAACTGACGGCTGGAAAGGCACCGGGCGGATGTGCGGGCGGCACTCTCCGGCGGAGCCTCGGTCGCGTGCGCACCGCAGGATCCGGACGCTGTCCGCCGGCTGCGCGTCAGATGACATCCGATCGCCGCGCAGGGCCGTGCGGGGAGGGAACCGGCGGCCTTCGCAGCCCCCGGCTCCCTCCCCGCCGTCGTTGCGGCGGCCTGGACCGCTCTCGCCGCTACTCCTCGAAGTAGGCGTCCAGAACGGCGTCGAGCTCTTCCGCCCACTCCTTGAGGCTGCTCCTGGCCGGTGCCTCGACCTCCGCGTTGAACCAGCGACGGGTCGACATATGGACGGTGACCGTGAACCGGCGGCCGAACCGGGGAGACTTCACCTCGACCGCGCCGATTTCGTCCCAGCGGAAATCGGCCTCCTGGTCGTCCAGCCGGAACAGGATGCCGTCGCGGTTCGCGGTGATCGAACCGCGACGGTCGCGGACCTCGAACACGGGACCGTCCCCGTCCTCCCCGGATTCCTCCTTCTCCGCGTCCGCCACGTCCTCCGCGTCCGCCACGTCCTCCACCTCGGCGGAGGAGACGTCCACGCCCACCTCCCCGGCGGCGGATTCGTCGGGGACGCCCTTCGCGAGGGCATCGTCGGGGGCGGCGTCCTCGGGCGCCGGCTCCGCTGTCTTTTCCTGGTCCACGTCGGGCGACCCGGCGAGGCGGGGAGCCGTGAGGCCAGGGATGTACGCCGGGTCTGTCCCTGCGGCGTACGCGGGCTGAGTGTTCGGATCTATGCGCTGCTCCACGGCGGGCAGTATGGCCGACGAACCTGTACGAGACCAGTGACCGCCGGCCTCACCGGACCTGTTCCCACTCCGACGGCGCTCCACTGCCTCCGTCGCGCCGCGTGAAGGCGGGTGCGGAGTACGCCTGACGGCGCGTCCGCCGACCGCGCACACGGGACCCTCTCGGGTGCGTGGCAGCCGCTTCTCAGGCGGCCGGGATGGTGACGTCGAACCACGTGGTCTTGCCGCGCCCCGCCGGTGAACTCCCCCAGTCCCCGGCGAGCGCGTCGACGATCAGCAGGCCGCGTCCGGACTCGGCTTCCTGATTGATCTCCTCGTCCGCGACGATCGCGGTGGGTACGGGCGGATGCGGGTCGCTGTCGCGGACCTCGACACGGATGCGGTCGGGGTACTCCCGCAGGCGCAGCTCCACCTCGCTGTCGGCGTGGATCAGCGCGTTGGTGACCACTTCGGAGGTCAGCAGTTCCATGGTCTCCTGCAACGGCGCCATGTCCCACTCGCTCAGCAGGTCCCGCAGGAATTCCCGGACCCTGGCGACACCCTGCAGATGGTGGCGCTGCACCGACATGCTCGCCATCCTCCGGTGGCCACAGGTTTCCGCCCCCTCGTACCTGAGCAGCAGCAGCGCCGCGTCGTCGGCGAGCACATGCCACGCCCGGCGGTCCGCGACGAGCCGGTCGGCCAGGACCTCCAGGTTGTCGCCGCAGTGGTCGGAGAGCACCCGGCCGAGCTTCTCCATCGCCGCGTCCGATCCGAGGAGGCGCCCGTCCAGCAGGCCGTCGGTGAAGAGTGCCAGCACCGAACCCGTCTCCACCAGCACCTCGCTCTGCTCGTACCGGGTCCGCGTCTCGACGCCCAGCGGAGGTCCCGCCGGCAGGGGGCCGGTGACGTTCCGGCCCTGCGCGTCGACGATGAGCGGGCTGGGGTGCCCCGCGGTGGCGATGGCGGCGGTCCCGGTCGACAGATCGAGCCAGACGCAGCAGCAGGTCACGTACAGCTCCGTGTCCAGCCCGGCGAGCAGCCGGTTGCTCCGTTCCAGCACGGTCGCCGGGTCGTGCCCCTCGGTGGCGTACGCGCGGACGCTGCTGCGGAGTTGTCCCATGACCGCCACCGCCTCCAGGCTGTGGCCCTCCACGTCGCCGATCACCAGGCCGATTCCGCCGCCGGGCAGCGGAACGATGTCGTACCAGTCGCCGCCCACCTCGGCACGCTCGGTCGCGGGGAGATACCGGGCCGTGGCCACCGCCTCGGTCAGATGCGGGAGGCTGCGGGGCAGCAGACTGCGCTGCAGGGTCTGGGTCAGCGCGTGCTCGAGCTCGTACGAGCGGGCCCGTTCCAGGGAGAGACCCACCTGTTCGAGCATGATCGTCAGCACCGCGAGCTCCTCGGGGACGAAGGGACTCGCGGGCTCCGGGAACTCCAGGACGCAGCAGCCGGTGGCCCGGCCGTGGGAGACGAGGGGGAGGTAGGCGCGGGCCTGGGCCTCCGGGTCGGCCTCGTCGTCGGGATAGGCCTCCCGGAGCGCCTGCGCCGAGGCGAACGACCGGATCTCGATCTTGCGGATCGTGTCCGTCTCCGGCGTGGGCCGGGACAGCAGCGTGCCCTCCACCCGGTGCACGGACTGGCGGGAGAACCCCGCCGCGCCGACCACATGCAGCCGCCCCTGCTCGGCGAGGCACAGCATCACCGCGCGGCCGCCGAACGGCCGGACGACTTGCGTATGGGCAGCGGCGAGCACGTCCTGGATGTGCACGGCGGCCGTGAGTTCGGCGGCGAGCCGTTGCAGTTGGTAGAGGAACGTACTGCTGGTCGGCTTGGGAGCGGGCGGCGCATCGAGATCGGCCCGCTCCGCCGCCGGCGCACCGCCGCGCGACACGGCGGAGATGAACAGCGGGAGCTCCGGAGCCGTCATCGACACCCCTTGCCGCGCGAGTCCCTGCAGCTCGGCGGCGAGCTCCTCCGCGACGGTACGGAGATGGTCCAGCACCTCGTCGGCGACCGGCCGCGGCGGGACCCAGCGCACGCTCAGGGCACCGAACCGGCGGTGGGAGGTCCGCACCGGCGCCGAGGCGACCATCATCGGGTACGGGTTGGTCAGGAAGAGGGCGGGAACCCGGCGGGTCAGCTCCCGCAGATCCGCATTCTGGAACAGCACCAGTTTTCCCGACTGATGCGCTTGCGCCGCCGAGAAGTTGGCGTCGTCCGCGGCCATACCCGAGGGGACGGTGAAGCTCAGGCTGGTGTCGACCATCATCGCCGCCGCCAGTGCCTGGGCGTCGTCGGTCAGCAGATAGGCCGTGCAGGTGCTGAAGTCGAAACGGCGGTTGAGGCGTCGCAGAGCCGCGGCGATGGCGCGGTCACGGGACGTCGCCACCCGCCCGGTCGGCCACTCGGTGCGTGCCGCGGAGGATGGGGAGTCCATGAAATCCACCCCGGTGCGTCGGCGACAGGTGGGGGTGCCCGGCTGCTCGGCGGTATGCGCCGTAGCCATTTCAGTATGGGCGCAATCCCCGAGGTACGCGCCCGCGCAAGGCCATCGGTGTCCCGGCGTGGCCCCGTGCGGCCGTGCTGGCGTCCGCTGCCCGGCTCCGGTGGGACAGCCCACCCGGCGCCCGGGGCCGCGGGCTCCCGGGCCTCGGTCACTCCTCCGCCGCCGCCACGCGGGCGAGCAGTTCGTCACGGCTGATCGGATCGGTTCGCGTCGATGCCACCGTGCAGGCGTGGGCTCCGGCCACCGCACCGTAGAGTCCGCATCGCCGGGTCGGCTCGCCGGCCAGCCAGCCGAGGAGGAAGCCGGACGCGAAGGCGTCGCCTGCGCCGTTGGAGTCCACCACCGGCGCGGGCGGCGTGACAGCCGGTACATGGGTCAGCTCGTCATCGGCCAGCAGGTACGCGCCTTCGGCCCCGGCGGTCGCGACGACCACCCGGGCCCTGCCCCGCTCGGTGATCCGGCGCATGGTCCGCTCCGGGTCGGCGAGGGCGGTCGCGGAGACGAAGACGAGGTCCGCCTCGTGGGCGAACGGCTCGTGGTAGGGATCGGCGCCGTCCCAGTTGTGCAGGTCGGTCGAGATGGTCACTCCGGCCGCCCGCAGCACCGGGAGAGCGAAGGCGCACGGGTAGGTGATGGAGACATGGGCGTGGCGGCTCACCGCTGCCAGGGTCCGGACCGTCTCCTCGGGCAACCGGTCCGCCTCCCGCGAGCGGCTGTCGTCGTACAGGGAGAGCCGTCGCCCGTCGGGGCTGACGAGATTCACGGCCCGCTTGGTGCCGCCCGGCTGGAGAACCTCGGTGAACGCGATGCCCCGGTCCCGGTGCAGTGCCCGGACCAGGTCGCCGGCGTGATCGTCGCCGATCATGTCGAGGTGATGTGTGCGCAGGCCGAGAGCGCTCACCCCCAGCGCGACGAAGTCCCCGGTCTGGCCCGCCCGCGCCTCGATCCCCGGCCGGATCATGTAGCTGTCGGCCAGCGGCAGCGGCAGCTCGGGTACGTAGACGATCGTGTCGACGCCCGCGCCTCCCAGGACGAGGACATCGGTCTCGGTGCTCATGGGGTTCCTCTCCGGCCTGCCGGCAACTGCGGTTGCCGGCAGGCGAGTCAAGCAGCCGATCACACGCATCAGCAAGATTTTGCAGAAACTTTCAGCAATTCTTTGCTGACCTCCGCCCTCCGCCTCCGCTTCCGGTGGGATCGCCGCTCCACTCCCGCCGTCGCCGCTTCCGGCAGGGCCGTTACGCGGCGCACGGCCGTGAGTGCGGCCCCGCCCTCGTGGGCGGGGCCGCAGTCAGGCGCTACCGGGGCGGTGCCCCGTGGGGGGCGATGCCCGGCGCCGGCGCGTATCCGGTGGCGCGGGTGGTGAAGGTCCCCCGGCCCTGGGTCCGGCTGCGCAGCCGGGTCGCGTAGCCGAACAGCTCGGCCAGCGGCACGGTCGCGGTGATCACCGCGGTGCTCGCCCGGCTGGTCGAGCCCGAGACCCGGCCGCGCCGTGCCGCCAGGTCCCCGAGCACCCCGCCCACCGCGTCGTCGGGCACGGTGACCGTGACTTCCACGACCGGTTCCAGCAGCAGCATCACGCTGGTGCGCAGCGCGTCCCGGAGCGCGAGCCGCCCGGCCGTCCGGAACGCCATCTCCGAGGAGTCCTTGGGATGGGTGGCTCCGTCGGTCAGCGTGACCCGCACCCCGGTCACCGGGTGCCCGCCGAGCGGACCTTCGGCCAGAGCGTCCCGGCAGCCGGCTTCCACCGCCCGGACGTACTCCTGCGGTACCCGCCCACCGATGACGGCGGACCGGAAGGCGAAGTCCACCGCACTGCCCGGACCGTCGTCACCAGCGGCTTCCAGCGGTTCCACGTCGAGTACGACGTGCGCGAACTGGCCCGCGCCTCCGTCCTGCTTGACATGCCGGTACACCAGCCCGGACACACCGCGGGCGACCGTCTCCCGATAGGCCACCTGCGGCCGGCCGACGCCGATGTCGAGCTCGTGAGCGCGACGGATCTTCTCCACCGCGACCTCCAGATGCAGCTCTCCCATTCCCGACAGCACCGTCTGGCCGGTCTCGGGATCGGTCCTGACCGACAGCGAGGGGTCCTCCTCGACCAGCCGCACCAGCGCCGACACCAAACGGTCGGTGTCGATGGTTCTGCGGGCCTCGACCGCCACGGAGACGACCGGGACGGCCACGGAAGGCGGTTCGAGAACCAGAGGTGCCGCGGGTGCGCTCAGAGTGGCCCCGGCGCGGGCGGCCTTCACCCCGATCACGGCGACGATGTCCCCGGCCACCGCCAGGTCCACGTCCGAGTGACGCCCGGCCTGCATCCGCAGAATGCGGCCGACCCGCTCGGTGCGCCGTGCGCCGACGTCCAGCACGGTTTCTCCCTTCCGGATCGTTCCCGAATACACCCGCAGACAGGTCAGCCGCCCCGTGGCGGTGGAATGCACCTTGAACACCAGCGCGGCGAAGGGCGCCGCCGGGTCGGCGGCCCGCTCCTGCACCTCGCCGTCGAGGGTGCCGCGTACCGCGGGCACCTCCAGCGGCGACGGCAGATACGCCACGACGGCGTCCAGCAGAGGCTCGATGCCACGGTTGCGGTAGGCCGACCCGCACAGGACCACCACGCCCTCACCGGTACGGGTCAGGTCGCGCAGCGCGGCGGCAAGAGTCGGTGCGGAGACCTTCGACTCCGCACAGAACTCCTCCAGAGCGGAAGGATGCAGTTCCGCCACCGTCTCCTCCAGCAGCCGCCGTCGCCGGTGCGCTTCCTCCCGCAGGGCCTCCGGCACCCGGACCTCCTCGAACGTGTCGCTGCCGTCGGCCCAGACCAGTGCCCGCATGCGCAGCAGATCCACCACCCCGGTGAAACCGTCCTCCTCTCCGATCGGCAGCTGGACCACGAGCGGGACCGTGTGCAACCGCTCCCGGATCGAGGCGACCGCCGTGTCGAGGTCGGCCCCGGCACGGTCCAGCTTGTTGACGAAGGCGATGCGCGGCACCCCGTACCGATCGGCCTGCCGCCACACCGACTCACTCTGCGGCTCGACCCCCGCGACGGCGTCGAACACCGCGATCGCGCCATCGAGCACCCGCAGCGAGCGCTCCACCTCGTCGGCGAAGTCGACGTGCCCCGGGGTGTCGATGAGATTGATCCGGTGACCGTCCCAGGCGCAACTCACCGCGGCGGCGAAGATGGTGATTCCGCGATCGCGTTCCTGGGAGTCGAAGTCGGTGACGGTCGTCCCGTCATGGACCTCTCCGCGCTTGTGGACGGTGCCGGTCAGATAGAGGATCCGTTCGGTGACGGTGGTCTTGCCCGCGTCGACATGGGCGAGGATGCCCAGATTACGAACGCGGGTCAGCGGGCTGGTGAGATGACGGTGCAGTTCGGTACGCACGGCCGTGGCCTTTCGGAGTGATCCGGATCGGGTCGGCGCGATTTCCGGACGGGCCGGCCTGCGATCGGGCCGGGCAGATGCCCCCCCGATACGGCGCACCGCATCGGAACTCAGCCGCTCATGCGGCTCGACTCCGTGGAGTGAGGGGTCAGTTGTCCGTCACGGACGTCCGGTGCCGGCCGCGCAGCAGGCACCGGGCGGACGGAGACACCAGGATCACCTCGTACCGCGACCGGGGGACGACGACAGCGGTGCGGTAACGCACGACCGGTCTCCCCTCACTTGTCACGGCGCGCGCCGGAACGTGGGTACGGCGCGCGGTTCGTGGCGAGTGTAGTGAACCCGGTGCGGGTGGGGCATCGGGTTTTCCGGAGTCCGGGCGGGGCCTGCGGAGACTGCACGGATCGGCCCGGCACCCTCGCCGCGGAGCGCGTACGGGGCTCCGGCGGCGGCTCCGTCCCGTCGCGGACGACAGCCTTCCGTCGCCTTCCGACCGGTCCGGGCGCGCCTATGCCGTGGCGGCTTTACACAGCCGTCAACCCCTGCACCTGCAACCTTTTCTGTCGAATCATCAGTCCATCCGCACCACCCCCGACGGCGAGCAGGACGTCATGCTGCGCAAGGCCGACGGCACCACGGTCGATGTGACGCCCGGGCAGTGTGCCCCAGGCAAGTGAGGCGATCAGCAACGCGGTTCCGTGCTCATCCCGGCCCCAATCCCCCGTGCGAACGGATCCGCGCACTCCGATCCCCCGACTCCGAGGGCTGCCCCGTCAACGATCTTCGAACCGTCGGGACGGCTCCGCCGCCGCGATCACACCGGCCACACCGGCCACACCGAGATCGCGCATGGCCGGCCCCGGCAGGCCGCCGGGAAGTGTCGCTCAGCCCGCGGACTCCCGTTGCGCCCCCGTCGCGAAGGCGAGGATGTCGGGCACCGCCTCGCGCAGGGTCCCGAAGTGGCGGTGCACACCGTCGACCGCGACCGGGGCGTTGACTCCCCACACCGTCATCCCGGCCCGCAGCCCGGACTCGACGCCGGACGGCGCGTCCTCGATGACCAGGCAGTCCGCCGACACGGCACCGAGACGCTCCGCGGCCAGCAGGTACGGGACCGGTGACGGCTTGCCCTCGTCGACGGCGGCGGCGTCCACGACCACGCCCGGAACCGGCAGCCCTGTCCGGGCGAACCGACCACGCACCCGGTGCTCGTAGTTCGAGGTCACCAGCGCCCAGCACTGCGCGGGCAGTCCGGACAGCAACTCCGCCGCGCCGTCGAACGAGGCATAGACACCGGATCGGACATCCTCGTCCTCCAGTTCGTGCAACGCGGCCAGACACTCCCGTGGGTCCCGCCCCGGGGCCACCGCCGCGAACGTCTCCATGGGACGTGTCCGCAGCGCCACCCGGTACACCGCGTCGGGGTCGAGTCCGTACCGCGTCGCCCATGTCTCCCAGACCCGGCGCTGGTTGGACAGCGCATCGATCAACGTACCGTCGACGTCGAAGAGGACGTACTTCGCGGGGTCCGGCCGGGTCGGTTCGCTGGTCACGCCGTGATCATGCCATCAGCCCGCCGCACCGGCGGTTACGGGACGGGTACGGGCCCGGAAGCGTCAGCCGGCCCCTGCGCGACGCCTGGACGCCGGCCTCCTCGAGCCCCGAGGTCAGCAGGGTCAGCAGGGTCAGCAGTTCACCCCACTCGTCTCCCGGCTCGTCCGCTCGTTCGCCTGACGAGCCGCGCCGGTGCGGACCGGCCGTGGCAGGAAACTCTGAATGATGGTTCACTTCTTTCATGGCCTACCGCAAGACCCCAGCCGAAATGCGTCGGCTCGAAGCCGCCAGAGAGCGCCTCATCGCCTGCGCCACGTCGGTCGTCGCGGAAGTGGGCTGGTCACAGGCGTCCGTGACCGCCGTGGCCGACTCGGCGGGCATCGCGGCCGGGTCGGTCTACCAGCACTTCCCGTCCAAGGCGGCGCTCGCTGTGGAGGTGTTCCGGCGCGCCGCCGGACGTGAGGTCGAGGTCCTCGGCGAGGTGTTGCGGGGACCCGGCTCGCCCGTCGTGAGACTCGCCGCAGGGGTCCAGGTCTTCGCCCGTCGCGCCCTGGAGAACCGCGGCCTGGCCTACGCCCTGCTGGCGGCCCCGGCCGAACCGGCGGTCGGCGCGGAACGCCTCGAATTCCGCCGCCGCTACCGGTCGCTGTTCGCCGAGGTCGTCCACCAGGGCATGGCCGATGGCCTGCTGCCCGAGCAGAACGGCGAGGTCACCGCGGCCGCGCTCACCGGCGCGATCGGCGAAGTCCTCGTCGCCCCGCTGGGCACCCCGCGCGAGGACGACACCGACACCCTGCTCGCCGAGCTGACGGCGATGGCCCTGCGCTGCGCGGGTGCCCCGCCGCAGACAGCCGGCCCCTGAGGAGGTGCCGTCCGGTTCCACGCCGGGCCACAGCCCACGATCCGAACCCACCCCGGGAGAGACGCATGACCTCGACGCCTTCACCGCTCAGCCACCCCACCGCGGTGACGCACGAAGTGACCAATCAGGTACCGCCGTTGACCGGCCACGACGCCGCCGACGACCCGGTGCTGACCGAAGGCGTACACCGTGAGGGCGCGGGCTGGTACCTGGAGGACCTGCACCGGCTCGGGCGCCGGGCCGGCAGCGAGGAGGTGCAGCGCTGGGCCGACCAGGCCAACCGCTACGAGCCGGTGCTCCGCACCCACGACCGCTACGGCCACCGCGTCGACGAGGTCGACTTCCACCCGGCCTACCACTCCCTGATGGACGTCGCGGTCAGCGAGGGACTGGCCGGTGCCGCCTGGGCGGACGAACGCGTCGGGGCCCACGTCGCACGTGCCGCGGGCTTCATGGTGTGGAGCAGCGCCGAGGCCGGTCACGGCTGCCCGGTCTCGATGACGTACGCCGTCGTCCCGGCGCTGCGGCACGCCCCCGACCTCGCCAAGACGTACGAGCCCCTGCTCACGAGCCGCGTCTACGATCCCGGTCTCAGCACCCCCGCCGGCAAGCGCGGCCTGCTCGCCGGCATGGGGATGACGGAGAAGCAGGGCGGCACCGATGTACGGGCCAACAGCACCACCGCTGCCGAACAGGCCGACGGGACCTGGCGGCTGCGCGGGCACAAGTGGTTCACCAGCGCACCGATGAACGACCTCTTCCTCGTGCTCGCCCAGGCGCCCGGCGGCCTCTCCTGCTTCCTCGTACCGCGTGTGCTGCCCGACGGCAGCCGCAACACCTTCCGTATCCAGCGCCTCAAGGACAAGCTCGGCAACCGCTCCAACGCCAGCAGCGAGCCCGAGTTCGACGACACGGTCGCCTGGCTGGTCGGTACCGAGGGCAAGGGGGTGCGCACCATCATCGACATGGTGACCATGACCCGGCTCGACTGCGTGCTCGGCTCGGCGGCCGGTACCCGTGCCGCCCTCGCGCAGGCCGCCCACCACGTGCGTCACCGCGCGGTCTTCGGCGCCAAGCTGATCGACCAGCCGTTGATGCGCAACGTCATCGCCGATCTGGGCCTCGAGTCCGAGGCCGCCACCACGCTCGCCCTGCGCCTCGCCGGGGCAGCCGACCGGGCCCGGCACGGCGATGCTCAGGAGCGCGCCTTCCTCCGGCTCGCCACCGCCGCGGCCAAGTACTGGGTGTGCAAGCGCCAGCCCGCCGCCGTCGCCGAGGCTCTGGAATGCCTCGGCGGCAACGGCTACGACGAGGCGTCCGGCATGCCGCGGCTGTACCGGGAGGCTCCGCTCAACGGCATCTGGGAGGGCTCGGGGAACGTCAACGCGCTCGACATGCTGCGGGCCCTGGCGCGCGAACCCGAGTCCCTGGAGGCGTTCCGCATCGAGATCGAGGCCGCCGGCGGCGCCGACCGTCGGCTGGACGCGGCCTGGCGGGATCTGCGGGGCGAGCTGGTGCTGACGGAGGACGCTCCGCTGCGCGCCCGCCGCGTGATCGAACGCGCGGCGCTCCTGCTGCAGGGCTCGCTCCTGGTCCGCCACGCCCCGCCCGCGGTCGCCGACGCGTTCTGCGCGTCGCGTCTGGCCGGGGACCACGGGGTCGCGTTCGGCACCCTGTCGCCGGGAACCGACTTCGCGGCACTGCTGGACCGGCTCCCCCGCTGAGGCCGGGGCCCCCACGGTGAGCAGCTCGGCGGCCTGATCCGACGGGACCGGCCCCGGGGCTCGGGAGGGTCGGCCACCAGCAGGAGCAGCGTGCCATCCGTGCGGGTGGCACGCGGCCTCGCCTTCGCCGTGTGGACCGACGATCACGTGGCGGATTCGGTCGAGCTCCTCGGCTACCAGGGCGAGATCGGCTCAACGCCGATGCGGCGCCCCGCCTCGTCGAGGAGATGGCCCATGCGTTTGGCTGTGTGAAGGCCGACGATGCGATCGGTCACCGTGAGCGTGGGCAGGCGGGCGCACAGAGCGGTCTCGCGCCGTTGGATGTCACCGAGGTCGTGCACCCAGAGCGTGGCGAAGATGTTCGCGGGACCGGTCACGGCCGCGACCAGGCGGCACTCCGGCAGGGCCGCGAGGGTGCGGTGGACGGTGCCGATGTCCCGCGCGGGCACCCGGCCGAGCAGGGAGACCGGGACTGGATGCCCGGCGAGTGCCGAGGCGATGTCGCAACGGAAGGTCAGGACCGCTGAGTCCGTGAGGCGGCGCAGGCGGCGGCGGACGGTGGCCGGGCTGGTGGCCGTACGCTCGGCGAGTTCCGCCAGACCGAGCCGGCCGTCGCGGACCAGCTCGTCGAGCAGGGCCCGGTCGACCGGATCGAGTGCGAACGTACGGACCGGGTCCCGCGCCGACGCCGAGCGGCCGAGCGCGGTCAACTGGGCAGGATCGAGGGAACGCAACCGCCAGCGACTGCCTTCGACGTACAACGACGTGGCGAACAGGCAGCTCACCGAAACGATGCCGGGCAGGCGGTCCAACTTCTCGTTGAGGAATCGGCCGAGCGAAGCCAGGTCCGGGGTCAGCACGTCGAGGAGCAGGTCCGCGCTGCCGGGCCCGGTCAGCTCGATCGTCACGGCTTCCGGGAGCGCGGTCAGCTCCGTCATCAGCCGGGACCTCTCCTGGGGGACGCAGCGCAGCAGCACGAACGCCGTGCAGCGGTTGCTTGTGAACTCCCGCCCGGGCGCCGCGTACACCCAGGCGAGCCCCGCCCCGGTCAGCCGCTCCCAGCGCCGCGCCAGCGTGCCCGCGGTCACGCCTAGCAACGGCGCCAGTTCCGACCATGAGGCCCGCGGCCGCAGCTGGAGGGCGTTGACCAGGGCGAGGTCGAGTTCGCTGGTGGTGACCGTTTCTCGCATCGCAAGCACCCCGTACGTACGAATCCATGAATATTCGGAGCTGTTCGTACCTCGACCCGCACAGTAGCCACCACATTCGGTTCCGGACACCAGATGATCCAGAGGTGAAGCTGTGCCCACACGCATATCGAAAACAGGAAACGGACCCGGAGCGCTGAGCTCCGGCCCGGGAATGCTCGCGACGATGGCGGTCGTCGTCCTGTTCAGCGGCATCGTCCAGGGCTATCTGACGCCGCTGCTGCCCGAGGTCGGCCTGCACCTGCGCATCGGCACCGTGGGGCAGAACAACATCTACCTGCTTTCCCAGCTGGCCTTCGCGGTGATGACACCGCTGCTCTCCCGGCTCGGCGACCTGTACGGGCACCGCAGGCTCCTGCGGGTGGCCCTCGCGATGGTGGCGGGCGGCTCGCTCCTGATCGCCGTACGGCCGTCCGCTCTGACTCTCGCCGTCGGCGTCACGCTCCAGGGCGCCCTGGTCGGGTTCTTCCCGCTCCTGGTGGGCATCCTCCGCTCCCGTGCCCCGGAGCGGAACCGCACCGGAATCTCCCTCCTGGTGGGTGTTCTGCTCATCGCGATCGGCGTGGGCGGCCTCGTGGCGGGCGCACTCAGCGAGCGGCACGCGGAGGCGGGACTGTGGACGGCCGTGCCGGTCGCCGCTCTCGCCCTGGCCGCGGGCTTCGTCCTGCCCGACAGCGACGCACCGCGCGGCGGGCGCTTCCACTACGGCGCGGCGGCGCTGCTCACCACGGGCCTGCTGGCGCTCGTCCTGGTCCTCGCGCAGGGCAGTACGTGGGGCTGGGCCACACCGCGCACGGTCGCTCTCGCCATCACGGCCCTTGCCGTCCTTGCGGCCTGGGTCGTGGTGGAACGGCGGTCCGCGCATCCTCTGGTCAGCGTGCGGATGCTGAGCAATCCGCGCCTGGCGGTGGTCAGTGGCTATACCTTCTGCGCCGCCTTCGGCACGATCGGTTTCCTCGGCGCCAACGCCCTCTTCCTCGGCGCCTCACGGTCCACGGCCGGCTACGGCATGGGCCTGGGACCGCAGGCCATCGCCACCATCTCGCTGGCCATGGTGACCGCCGGATTCGCCGGCTCCACGCTCACCCCCTACCTCGCCCGGCGGCTCGGCGACCGCGCCGCGCTCGCCTCGGGCGGCGGCCTCGTCGCGCTGGGCTTCCTGGGGATGGCCCTCTTCCACGACACCCTCGCCCAGTACGTGGCCTGTGCCCTCGTCGTGGGGCTCGCGACGGGGCTCTTCGAGTCGATCACGCGGACCCTGTCGGCCGAGGTCGTCGAGGAGCACGAGACCGCCCTCGCTGTCGGCATCAACGAACTGGCCCTCTCCCTCGGCGCAGCCATCGGCGCCGCCGTGATCGGCGCGTTCTTCGCGGCCCACGCCCTGCGCGGCACCACGCGCATCGCCGAGTCCGGCTACCTGTGGGGCTGGGGCGCGTGTGCCTGCGCGGCCCTCGTCGGCATGGCCCTCGCGCTGCGCTATCCCAGCGCACGAGGGGCGGACACGACGTACGTACTTCAGCCGGCCCAGGGCGGAGAGCTCGCATGACGGACACCCCGGACGTGCACAGGACCGTGACCGAAGCCGTGCGTTCCTGGAGCGAGCGGCTCGTGGCCCTCAGCCACGGCCTGCACGACGAACCCGAGACCGCTCTCCAGGAACACCGCTCAGCGGCGAGGATCGCCGGCCTCCTGGAGACGGCCGGCTTCACCGTCACCCGGGGCGTCGCGGGCCTGCCCACCGCCCTCGTGGCCACCCGTGGCACCGGCGACCTCGTCATCGGGTTCTGCGCCGAGTACGACGCCCTGCCCGGCATCGGCCACGCCTGCGGGCACAACGTCAACGGCGCCGCGGCCGTCGGCGGCGCGCTCGCACTGGCCGCCCTCGCGGACGAACTCGGCCTGACGGTCAAGCTGATCGGCACCCCCGCGGAGGAGGACATCGGAGGTAAGGTGCTCCTCCTCGACGCCGGAGTCTTCGACGACGTGGCCGCCGCGATGATGGTGCACGCGGCCCCCGACGACAGTGTCGGCGCCTCCTCGCTGGCCATCGGGGCCTGGGACATCACCTACCGCGGCAAGCCCTCGCACGCCGCGCTGGCCCCCTGGGAGGGGGTCAACGCCCTCGATGCGATGACCCTCGCCCACACCGCCGTAGGACTGCTGCGCCAGCAGCTGCCGCCCGGTGTGGTCGTGCACGGCATCGTCACCGACGGCGGTCAGGCCGTGAACGTCATTCCGGCCCGGACCAGCGCGCGCTGCGAGGTCAGGGCGCTGACCGGGGAGCAGCTCGCCGAATCGTGGCAGCGGGTGCGCGCCTGCTTCGAGGCCGGGGCGCTCGCCACCGGCGCCGATCTCGAACTACACGCACACGGAAGGGACTTCGCCGATTTGCGCCAGGACCCGGACATGACGGAGGCGTACGTCAGGGCCCTCGGCGAACTGGGCCGCGCTGCGACGTCACGGCACGGCGAGACAATGGCGTCGACGGACATGGGCAACGTCTCGCAGCTCATCCCCACGATCCATCCCACGATCGGCTACGACACGGGCGGCGCGAAACAGCACACCCCCGAGTTCGCGGCGTACGGAAAAAGCCCCGGCGCCGACCGAGCGGTGCTCGACGGGGCGGCCGCGCTCGCCCTCACCGGAGCAAGCCTTGCGACGTCCCCGGCCCAGCGGAGCCGGCTGCTCGACGGAGTGAGGAAACGACAACGGAGTCAGCCGACGGCCGGCGCACGAACCGCTCGTCCCCTTCCCGGCCGGGCCGAGCACGACGAGGCACCGCCGGCCTCACACAGTGATCGGCCGCCTCTTCTGAATGCCGCTTCACGAAACCCGGTCACGGAAACCCGGCCTCCCAGCACGCCCGGCCTGCGGCGCCCACAGAGTGACGCCCCATCTGAACGAGCGCCAGTTCAGCATGAAGACCTCACCGTCAACACACCCAACACGCCTGCCACAGACCGGGAGGCCAGAGGTCGTGGTAGGGGGTCGGAGTCGGGGGCGGCGAACGCGGTGGTCAGGTAGCGCGGGATCAGTGAGGCTCCACGCGCCGTTTGGATTGCTCAACTTCTGCGGGCCCGATTCAGTGCCTGGTGGCGCGGCCCTGATGATCAGCGCACTGCGGAACTGAGGTCGGTGGCTGTCGGTCTGCCGGAGTGGAGGGTGAAGACCCGGTCCAGGCCGACGAGGCGCAGGATCCGGACGGTGTTGGCGGGGACTGCGGTCAGGGCTATGCCGGCGCTCTGTTCCGTAGCCAGGTTGCGTGCCGCCAGCAGGGCGGCGATGCCGCTGGAGTCGCAGAATTCCATGCCTGCCAGATCCAGGACCAGTAGTTGCCCGGTAACCAGGGTGAGGCGGTCCGCGGCCTGACGGAGTTCGGGTGCCGTCGTATGGTCGAGTTCACCGGTGATCTCCAGCACGGGACCGGTGGCTGCGTCTCGGGCAGTGATCGTCAGCGGGCTCATGTCAGATCTTCACTCGCGGGGCGGAAAGCGGGGCGGGCACGCCGAGGGCGAGCAGCGCTGTGTCGTCGTCAAGCCCGTCGCCGAAGCCCGCGAGGAGCCCGGTCAGAGCGGTGATGAGTGCCTGGGGCCCCGTGGCGGGCTGTTCGGCGACGAAGGCGCGCAGGGCGTCATCGCCGTAGAGCTCACGCCCCGCCCCGGTGCGGGCCTCGGTCAGGCCGTCGGTGTAGAGCAGCAGGGTGTCGCCTGGGAACAGCTGGGTGCGGGCGGGTGTGAACTGTGCCCGGGGCAGGGCGCCGATGAGCATGCCGCCGGGGGTGGGCAGGTAATGCGCGGTGCCGTCGGCGCGTTGGATCAGTGCAGAGGGATGGCCGCCGGAGGCCAGGTGCACGCTGACGTGGTCGCTGCCCGGGCACAGGACGCCGAATATGGCGGTGCAGTACCGAGTGGCGCCGCTGGTGTACCGCTCGTGCAGCACGGTGTTCAGAGTGGTCAGCGCGGTGACGGGGTCCGGGTCGTGCAGGGCGGCCGCCCGCAGCGTGTAGCGGGTCAGTGAGGTGACCGCGGCGGCCTGGGGGCCTTTGCCGCACACGTCTCCGAGGAAGAACGCCCACCGGTCCGCACCGAGGGGGAACAGGTCGTAGAAGTCTCCGCCGAGAAGATCCGGAGAGGCAGTGTGGTAGTAGGAGCCGGCTTCCAGGCCGGGAACCGTGGGCAACTCGGCAGGCAGCAGGCTCTGTTGCAGGACGGCGAGGGCTTCCTGGAGTCGTTCGCGGTCGGCCTCGGCCTGCCGGCGCGCTTCTTCAGCCGCCTGGCGTGCGCGCAACAGCTCGGTCTCGTAGGCGCGGCGGTCTCGGGCGTCGAAGATCGTGGTGCGGACGAGCATCGGTCCGCCGTCGTCGCTGGTCTTCACCTTCGAGGTGACGAGCACCGGCATCCGTTGCCCGTCCGTGTCTTTGATCTCCAGGGCAATGCCGCTGACCTCGCCATTCATTTGCAACAGTGGGGCGAAGTGCGTCTCGTGGTAGAGCTTGCCGCCCACCGTGAGCAGATCGGTGAACCGCATCCGGCCGACCACCTGCCGCCGCGACAGACCCAGCCACTCCAGAAGGGTGGTGTTGATCTTCGCGATGGTGCCGTCCATCAGCGTTGACAGGTAGCCGCAGGGCGCCTGCTCGTACAGCTCCTCCGCGCTGTCCTCCAGCAGGGCGGTGAAGGCCACGTCGGTGGCCTCCATCTCCTGCTCCCGGTCCGGATGTTGATCGCCGCGGCACATCAGCTGGTCACTTCTATGAAGTCGGTGATCGCCACCGCGGTGGCCTGCGGTGCGCTCAGTTGCGGGCAGTGCCCCGTCGCCTCCAGCGTGACCAGGCGGCTGCCCGGGATCGCGTCGTTGACGAAGGCACCGACCTCGCGGGGGGCGATCACGTCCTGTTCGCATTCCAGCACCAGCGTCGGCACCGCGACCGTCTTGAGGTCTTCGCGACTGTCGGACAGGAACGTCGTGCGGGCGAAGACCCGAGCCATGTCCGGGTCGGTCGCACAGAACGAAGTGGTCAGCTCCTGACCGAGTTCCGGCCGGTCCGCATTACCCATGATCACCGGGGCCATCGCCGCCGACCAGCCCAGATAGTTGGACTCCAGCGATTCCAGCAGCTCACCGATATCGTCCGCGCTGAACCCGCCCCGGTACCCGTCCTCGTCGATGTAGCAGGGCGACGGAGCCACCATCACCAGCCGGGAGAACCGCTCGGGCGCCTCGGCGGCTGCGAGAACCCCGACCATGGCACTGACCGAATGCCCCACGAAAATTACCTCCCGCAGGTCCAGCTCCTCGCAGATGTTCAGCACATCCAGGGCGTAGCCCTCCAACGAGCTGTAGCGCTGCTCACTCCAGGCCGAAGGGTCCGAGCGGCCGGAGCCCACGTAGTCGAAGAGCACCAGCCGGAAGTCCTCGGCCAGTATGGGGACCACCAGACGCCACATGTTCTGGTCACAGCCGAACCCGTGCGCCAGCAGGAGCACCGGCCCGTCCGCACGGCCGGTGACGGTGACGTTGTTCCTGCGACGGATATCCATGCCCACCGATTTCCCCTCACTCCCGGCGAGCGGGCCGAAGCGACCGCTCCGACCCGAATCGGCGGAGCCGAAATCAGGGCCGCCGGTCCGGCTGGAGAATTGGTCGCCCATAGGTGCGGGATTCATTCAGAACCTTCCTCATTACGGCACGCATCAAAGAATTCCCACCGCGCAATAAGCAGCGCGAGGATCATAAGAACCAGCCGAATTGAATTCGAAAGTAAATCTGTCCTGCAGTGAATCCGGTACGGATGCAGGCAACGAAAAGGGTGGCGTCATGCGGACGCGAAATCCAGGACGGCAGACGGGTGCGGCTTCGGGAGAGTTCCCCATCCCTGGATAATGCCTGCGGGCGACGGCGGTCCCACGCGTGAGTCCACTACGGGAAGGGCCCGCAGCGGGTGGTCCGCACCCCGAGAGATGCAGGCCCCCGCTGCAGAGTGCGCGTCGGCGTCAGCCGGGAACAATGTTCTCGGCCGTCGGGCCCTTCTGGCCCGGCGCGATGTCGAAGGTGACCTTCTGACCTTCGAGCAATTCACGGAAGCCCTGGGCGGCGATGTTCGAGAAGTGGGCGAACACGTCGGGGCCGCCACCGTCCTGCTCGATGAAGCCGAAACCCTTTGCCGCGTTGAACCACTTCACGGTGCCAGACGCCATGTCATATCTCCTTTGGGGCAGTACGCCGGGACCCACAACGCGCGGATACCGGGCCGCCGAGATGATGTCTCTCCCGGAATGACCGGAGATACAAAAACGCTTCCAACGGTCGAAATCACCGTTGGAGGCGCTTGAGGTTTACGAACACAAGGCTGCAACTGAGATCGACAGTAGCATGCCATAGTGGCCGGCGTGCGTTACATAATTCCATTGTGGTCGTTGCGGTAAAAACACACCCGGCACGGCGCGTTAAACCCTCACCTCGCGGTCGTAGCTATTAATCCACCCGGAGTGCAACGTTTCGGGAAGAGCGGTCGCTGTTCGCGAACACGTCAGCGCCCCTGCCGTACCGCTCGATGAAGCCGAACCACCTACGGCACAGCACAGCGAAACGCGCACACCGAAGACGTGGGGCGAGGGTGAACTTCCGAACCACGCCGGCCGGACGCGGGCGCCACCCGCCCGTACGCCCCGTCGCCGGACGGAACGACCCGCGCGTCACACCCCGACACGTGTGTGCGGGAGCCGCCGGAACCCGGGCGGACCATCTCAGGACACGGGCGGACCGGACGGTCCGGCGGTCCGGCGGTATTCGGCGTTGATGCGCTGGGCTTCTTCGAGCTGGTCTTCGAGGATGACGATGCGGCAGGCGGCCTCGATGGGGGTGCCCTGGTCGACGAGCTCCCGGGCGCGGGCGGCGATGCGCAGCTGGTAGCGGGAGTAACGGCGGTGGCCACCCGCAGAGCGGAGTGGGGTGATCAAGCGCGCTTCTCCGATGGCGCGGAGGAAGCCCTGGGTGGTGCCGAGCATCTCTGCGGCCCGGCCCATGGTGTAGGCGGGGTAGTCGTCGTCATCGAGACGGCCGAACGAGTCTCCTGCTGTCATTTGCACCTCTCTGTGGAACGCGTGGAGGGGCCTTGGCGCCGTACGGCACCAAGGCCCCGAAGGAACTGCTACACCATCTGCCGGCCTCGATACTGCACCGGCCCTCTGTTCCGCAGACCCGACCTCAACGCTGTCGGGGACGCGGGGATCGCGATTGCTTGACCGGAGACCACCTCACTATCGATGTCCTGCGGTACCCGGGTCCAGGACTTCCTCCCGGGCGATCCTGACGGCGCCCAACTCCTCCGTTCTTCCCTCGAATCAATCACTTACCAAGCGGAACTGCGAACTGCTGGTGATCCGAACTACCCGGTGGCCTGCGACAGCGCCACTCTTCGACAGCCAGCCCCGTCGCCCGTCCTGCGACTGCTCCGGCTTGGAACCCCACTGCCGAACCTCCCGGCACGCGCGCCCGCAGCCGACGCCTTTACCGAGGAACCACCGACACCGCACTGCTGGTACCGCGAACTGCACTTACGGGTACTGCTCCTGCGCAACTGCGGTACTGCTCACGGCGGCCCCTGATCACTACGGGCCACCCGGTCCGGCCGTCAGTCCCGTTACCGTCCTGCGAAAACCGTGGCTCCGGAACTCCACTACCGCACCGTCCTGCGAACTGCGTCTACCACTGCCCGGCAGTTCATCTCTGCCGGGCCTCGCTCGATCTCGGCTACGACAGAAACCATAACCACACCGCCACCCAATGTCTACTCTGGCCGACTTAGATTTTCGTGCGCCAGTCAGAGAGATAGTCGACCTCGACCATTGACGGGCGCATGACGGCCCCGCTCCAGCCGGGACACCCGCTCCGAGCGACGCCGCTACGCCGGCTTCGACACCGCGAACACCACGGCCTGACCCTTCACAGCCGGAAGGTATCGAGCGGTTAGCGCGCCGCAGGCCGGGGCAGAAGGATCGAGCAGACAGGACCATGCACTGAGGATGCGGGGACGGGGAGGCCTGATGGACACGATGAGCGGCAACGTGGCAACCGTGCGCTCCGCGGCATCCATCGCCGGTGCACGCGAGCACGCCCGGGCTTTCCTCGAATGTCTCGCGCAGCCGGCGATCGCAGCCGAGGCTGCCGACAACGTGGTCCTGGTCGTCTCGGAGCTCGTCACCAACGCTCTGCGCCACGGCGGCGGCGCCTGCACCCTGGACCTGACCGCGCACCCGGACAGCATCGAGGTGTCCGTGTGTGACCGCAGCCCGCAGGCACCGCGCATGCGGACCCCCGACCTGAACGGCGGCACCGGGGGCTTCGGTTGGCCCATGGTCAACCGCCTCGCCCGCGCTACCGCAGTGACCGGCCGGACGGGAGGCGGCAAGACCGTGAGCGCTCTTCTCACGCGGTAGCACCAAGGCGCCGCCGCCGGCCGACAACGGGTAGTCGGCGCCTCCCGACCGCCTGCCTGTAGGGAGCGCTGCCTCGTCGTTCCTTCGCTGATCCCTCCTTAGCCGCCTACGGGGCGTCACGCCCACCCGTGCAGAGCCGAGTGATCGCTGCCTTTTGGCTGGGGGCGGCGATGACGCCTTACCGGGAGGTACGCACAGAGATCAGCCCGGGGCGCGAGCGGCCGAGGCCGCCGCCGCACGCCTGCGCGCCGGAGCGACGCGAAGCGTGCTGGGGCAAGTCGCTGCAGCGGCAGACCCAGCTGCGTACCGCCGGACGCACGAACCTGCTCGAGCCTCGCTCCGGCTCCGCCCACGGCGTGGCGTGGTCAGCGTCTGAAGCTGTCCTTCGACCTCTCCTTGATGCCCCGAGCCTTGCCCCGGGCCTCCAGTGCGGCTCCCTTCGCCGCCGTGGTCTCGTTGCCCACCGCGTGGGCCACCTTCCTCACGGCCTTCCCGACAACCTGCTCGGTCCTGGCCTTGGCCTTCTCTCCGACACTCATGTCGGTCCTTTCGTAGGCACTCACTCATCCGCCTGCCCTTGGCCCCGGAGCGGAAGCCATGGGCATCGCGGCGCTGCGTCTCCTTCGACGGCCCCGTACTCACCAGCAGCTCGCCGCATGCCCACACACTTCATTGTGTTCCCGGCAGAAGTGTTTGGTGGCCTCGCTCCGCGGTTTCCGGGACGCAGGCGCCTTGACCTGCCCGTTTCGGTCGGGTCGGATCAGCTGAGCTGGGTTGACCGACTGTGAGGGTGCATGGCTGCCGGCGGGCGCGAACGGTTGCGGCCCGGCGCCCGGTCGGGGTCGAGCGGCTCGGCCGGCCCTTCTTGCGCGGGCAGGCTCTTCACCGGGCGACCCCGGAGCTCCGCACGGCGTCGGCGTCCCGGTGGCGCAGATCCGCCGGAGAAGGGCGGCCCGACTGCCGAGCGGGCGCCCGATTGATCAGCTCACGCGGGGTGTCCGTCGAGCGGCACGTCGACGTTCTCCGCAGCGACGACCTCGCCCGTGCCGTTCACCGACGCCGAAGGCGGCTCGGCTGCATCGGGGGGAGTCCAGGCACAGGCCAGCGAGCCACCGAGCAGGGCACAGATCAGCCCGAGCAGGAGACCACCGAAGTTCGCGACGGGAAAGGAAACGAGAGCGAGCAACAGGGTGGCCACCCCGGCGAATACGCGAAGGTGCTGGTTGCGCCAGAGCGTGAAGCCCAGGACCATGAGCAGAATTCCGATGACGAGGGATCCCGCGCCGGATGTCGTGGAGAGAGCCAGCGGAATATTGCCAAAACCCAGATTCACATAGGGAAGATACAGAATGGGCGGTCCGGCCAAGAATGTGAACACCCCTGCCCAAAAAGGGCGTTCACCGCGCCATTCACTGAATCGACTTCGAGCGTCCGCGACCTTTGCGCGCAGGCCCGGACGAACTTCGGGGAATTCCGAGTGCACGTGTGCCTCCCTCATGTGCGGCCTGGAGAGCATGCGCCCCGCCCGCGGACGTCTGTACGGCATGAGCCCTACGCTTGGAATGCCTGGCACATGCTTCCTGTCACGCGTCAGGTGCACTCATCATGTCCGCGTTCGAGACTCAGCCGTAGGCCGGGAATCCTGAACGTGCCGGCCGAGACCGCGACTGTGGTCACGCGGAAATTGGTCAGGGTGGCCGAGGCAGCCTGCTGCCCGAAGCCGTTGGGGTCGAAGAACTGCGAGCTCCTGTCGTTCGGATCGATCGGCCCCTTGGTGATGGCCCCCTGTGCGACACCGATGTCGATGTCTGTGAAATCCGCCTGTCCTGCCAGTGTGGTCGTGGAGTCGAGGAACAGGTCCGACGCCTCGGCAGGGCGTTCGTTGCCGCCGGTGAGTTTCAGCGTGTACGGGCCCAGCACCGGGATGTCGACCAGCACCGACTGACAGAGACCGCTGACGGTTGCGTGCCTCGCACCGGTGACCAGCACGGGTACGGGATCTCCCTCGTTGGTCACGTCGACCATGCCGTAGATACTGACTCCACGAAGGGTCAGTGCGTCCGCGGCCACCTGGAATCTCTGGCCGGAGATGAAGAACGACGCGGCAAGCGCGCCTTGCGCCATAGCGATACCGAGCGCGACACAGGCCACGACTCCGGGTACCAGAATTACGGCGAAGCGCCCCCAATTGGTCTTTCCCTTGCGGTGCGGCATCCCGTCTCCTCCGATTGCGGGGTGGGTCCGTCCGCGGCAGGACGAACCACGCTCCACCGCCCGGTGACAGATTAAGCTTCCAGATGATCCGAACCACCACGGATCGGATCCGCCAAACGGGTCGTGCGACAGCGAATTTTTATAGGACGTCAACCGTCAAAGATATTTTCGGGTGGCGATACTCCTATCAACGTTTGTGCGAGAAGTGGATAGGTACGGAGCAGAACTGAACGCTGCTTCGTCAAGCCCACCAGCGCCGGTCCCGCGGGAGCGCGCCCGCCCGAAGGTGCTCGGCTGCTTCGCCCTCGCAGGCGTCCACGACCTCGCGGGAGAAGACGAGAGTCTCGGGCCTGACTTGGCAAGGCACTTGATGCCCTCGACCCATGTCACGCCGCCGTCTGCCACGGCCTCGGCCTTGCGGTTCTCCGGCCATACCCGTGGCAGCCGCACCGGATCGGCCGAGCCTGGCCCGCCGCCCGAAAACGTCATCCTCCGCCGCGCCCCCTGTCCTACGATGGGAGAGATCATCTCAGCGGCCCGACGGGCTTCCGTTCCGCGTCAGCGGACTTCAGAGGACACGCCCCCACCCGCACGAGTTACTTCGTGCTGCCTGGGGGCATTCCTTGCTGTTCCGCGAGTCCGCCGCGACCGTCGCCGCCCGCAACCTCGAAGGAATGCTGACGCTGCACTTGATGGAGAACTTCCAGCACGCGCACGGCCACCGGCCCGGAGCGTCCGAGGTGCGGTCCTGGGAGCGCAGTATCCCCGCCCTCACCGGTGCGCTGCTCGACGCGGGGCTCAGTGACGTCGAGATGCTGATCGAGTACTCCCTCCCTCTGACCAGTAAGCGCGCCGACGTGATACTCGCCGGGTTCCATCCCTCCACCGGCGAGCCGTCGTACGTCGTGGTCGAGCTCAAGCAATGGAGCCAGGCCTACACGGAGGAGGAAGACCCCCTGCTCTGCCGGATAGACGCATATCCGCGTCCCGTCCTCCACCCGATCGAGCAGGTCCGCGGCTACTGCTCCTATCTGCTCTCGTTCAACGGTGCACTGGAGCGGGCGCCCGAGTCGGTCGCCGGAGTGGCGTTCCTGCACAACGCGACGGAGTTCGGCATCAGCTCCCTGCGTGAGATCCCAGAGGACCTCCAGGGCCGTATGTACACCGCCGAACAGCGCGGCGCGTTCCTTGAGTTCCTGCGTTCGCGGCTCGCGCCCAAATCCGGTGTGGGGGCCGCCGACCTGCTCATCCAGGGCAGGACGCGCCCGTCGAAGCAGCTGATGGCCGTCGCGGCGGCCGAGGTCCGTGACCGCGAACAGTTCATCCTGCTCGACGAGCAGCGGGTCGCCTACGAGCTGGTGCTGTCGGCGGTGCGCAAGGCCAAGCGGTCGAACCACAAGCGGGTGGTGGTAGTGACCGGCGGCCCCGGTTCAGGCAAGAGCGTCATCGCCCTCTCGCTTCTCGGCGAGCTGTACCGGCGCGGCGACACCGCTCTGCACGCGACCGGTTCGGCGTCGTTCACCAAGACCATGCGCAAGATCGCCGGCGCCCGGAAGCCCGAGGTGCAGCAGCTGTTCAAGTACTTCAACAGTTTCATGGAAGCCGAGCCCAACGACCTCGATGTCCTCATCTGCGACGAGGCCCACCGGCTCCGCAAGACGTCCGCCAACCGCTACACCAAAGCCGCCCTGCGCAGCGAACGCCCGCAGGTCTCGGAGCTGATCGACGCGGCCCGCGTGCCGGTGTTCCTGCTCGACCAGCACCAGGTGGTGCGCCCGGGCGAGATGGGCACCAAGGAGCAGATCAAGGACGCCGCCGCCGCGCTGGGCCTCGACTGCGTCGTGGTGGAGTTGGACAGCCAGTTCCGCTGCGGGGGCAGTGAGGCCTACGTGAAGTGGGTCGCGAACCTGCTGGGTCTCGAGGGCGACGAGCCGACCGTCTGGGAGCCTGACGGCAGAGTCGAGCTGCTGACCGCCGATAGCCCTCAGGAGCTGGAGGACTTCCTCGTCGCTCGCCGTGAGGAAGGCGGGGAGAAGAAGTACGACGCGCGCATGGCGGCCGGATACTGCTGGAAGTGGACCACGAGGATCACACCGGAGATGTCAGAGTTGCCCCGTGACATCACCATCGGTGCTTGGTCACGGCCTTGGAACGTGCCTGGCGACCGATCCTTGTTCGGCGCCCCGCCTGCACCGCTCTGGGCCAACGATCCGGCCGGTTTCGGGCAGGTGGGCTGCGTGTACACCGCCCAGGGCTTCGAGTACGACTGGTCGGGCGTGATCATGGGACCGGACCTGGTGTGGCGCACCGACCAGTGGGTGGTTGACCGTACGGCTTCGAAGGACCCGATCTTCACCAAGGCGACCCCGGACGCCGAGGTCAGCAGACTCATCCGCAACACGTACAAGGTACTGCTGACCCGCGGAATGGTCGGGACGATGATCTATTCCACGGATCTGGAGACCCGCGAGAAGCTGCGTTCCCTCGTCCCCCCGGAGGCGGGCGTCAAGGCTCCGGTTCTCGCTTGATCCGGCGATTGCGAAAGCGGCTCCGCGAGGACCGTGCAAGCTGTGAGTCTGCGGGCAACCGCGCGGCCTGGCACTTCCAGATGTCGACCGCCGCGCTGTGCACGGCCGAAATTCTCCGCCTCCCTGCCCGAGCGGGGTGGAGCCTACCGGCACGATCGCTACGTGCGATCTCTCGACGCCCGCCCGCACACCCCACCCGGTGCGGACACATCTCCAGCTCGCCACCACGGAGGCAGGAGCAGAGAATCAGCAAAGGTGTCGCTGTATAGCATTTGAAATGCCATACTCGTTTTATGGCTGATGACGACACCGACTTCCTCCCCGGCGACGGGCCCAGCAGCGGCATCTCCGTCTCCCTCGCCGCCGGCACCCTGCAGGCGATCCGGGAGCGGGTCGGCAAGCGGGGCGTGTCCGCCTACCTAGAGAAGGCCGCGCAGCGGCAGATCGAGCGCGACAGCCTGGACGAGCTGATCGCCGACTTCGAGAGTGTCAACGGCCCCGCCGATCCGGAGGCCGTGGCCGCCAAGCGAGCCAGGCTCACCGGCACCCATTCCTCCGCGCCCGGTGCGGCCGCGTGAGCGGCGCCCTCATCCTGGACAGCGAGGGCCTGGCCAAGGCCGTGCAGCGCGACCGCGAGGTCCACGAGTGGCTCGCTGCTGCCCGTGATGCCGACCTGCCCGTCGTCACCTCCGCCGCGGTGCTCGTCGAGGTGATCCACCCGAAGATCAACGACGCCGCGCTGAGCTGGACGCTGTCCCGACTGCGGATCGAGCCGGTCACCCAGGCCATCGCCCAGTCCGCCGCCACCCTGCTGCGCGCGGTCGGGCTGCACGGCCACAAGTACGCCATCGATGCCATGCTCTGCGCCACAGCCCTCGCCCAACCCGGTCGCGTCACAATCCTGACCTCGGACGTCGAGGACATCGCCATGATCAGCGCCGACCACGCCCGGATCGTGACCCAGAAGGTCTGACGCAGACAGGGCCAGCGCCAACCCCTGCAACTCCGCTGGCCATCAAGTGGAGTTGGCCACAAGGCCATGCATCCGGAAGAGTTCCGCGAGGATGTCGTGCGGGTCGCGAGGAACCGCGGCCCTGGCGTGACGATCGAGCAGGTGGCCGCCGACTTCGGAGTCCACGCGATGACGTGGCCATCCACCGCCGGGACGAGGCGTACCTGTTCGGCCGGCATCTGGGGATGCCTTGCCTGCCGGCTCGTCCCACAGCGACACCGTGTCTCCGGCCTCCCCGAACGAGACATACGGCCGCTCGGGACTGAGGATGCCGCCCCGGCTGCTCAGTTTCGCCGCGGGTACGGTCGGCTCCACGCACATCCATTCCGGCTCGACCCCGAAGTACGAGGGCAGTTCTGCCTTCTGCACCGCGGCCGTACGGAGGTCTTTCACCGCGTTCCCTGCCGATTCCAACGCCCAGACCCCACACACCACCACCACCGCTGCCTGAGTGACTACGTACGACGGGACACCGAGCCGCTCGATGGGGCTGACGAACAGTGCGTGCACGTGCTTCGCGATGCCCCACACGGCCGGTACGAACAGGGTGAAGCTCAGCAGGCTCAAGAGCTTCACCGCCGAAGCGGCCTGCCAGATCGGGGACATCGAGGTCATCGGGTGTTAGGTCAAGGCTGTCCGCGTACAGCGCGTGCAGCACCGATCCAGAGGCCACCACGCAGGACACGACAAGCGCGAACACCAGCGGCGCTGTCCAGGCGAGCCATTCGCCCCACGTCCACTGGCGGACCAACAGCCAGGTCCCTCCAGCCGTCGCCGTGACGGCGAAGACCGACAGCATCTGTGGCGGGGTCCAGCCTCTCTCGTCCCCCATGTCCGCACCGAAGGCGACGGCAAGGAGGAGGGAGGCTGTCGCACCCCACATGAGGAGGCTCCCCACGCGGCCCCCAGCCGCGAACATGCCATGCGCCAATCGAGCGCTCCAGAGAAGGCACATCGCCGCGGCGCCCACCCACACCCACGTCCGCACACCACTCTGCTGCCGGGCGACCACTGCGCAGAAGGTCATGGCGAGCGTCCAGGCCACGACGCGAGACGTACGACGATGCTGGTCTTCCTCTCGGCGCGTCACGATGTGCGTGCGCTCCCGGCCGTAGCGCGGCCTTACATCGATAACGGCCTCGGGGGCGGAACTGCCGGGCAGGTCCATACGAGAAAGCCGACGGGCCTCCGAGGCCGTGCCCGTCACCACCATGCCGATGTCGTGCCAGCCGCGCCTCTCCGTGAATCGGGCACGTGCCACCATGGCGGCGCGGCGCAGTCGTCCCGTCAACGTCAGCGGCCTCGGAACGGGCGCCTGGCGCGGCCTGTGGGCCACCGTGTGCGCCCGCCAGCCGGTCAGCTGCTCCCGGTCCCGGTCCATCGGGTCACTGCGCCTGGCATACATCTCCAGCTTGGCCGCCCGTGCGAGCCGCTGTACCCGCCAGGCGGCCGCCTGCTCGGTGCGCCGGTTACGGGCTCCGAGGAACTGCACCTCGACGGAGTACAGCCGTGCAGAGGCGTCCCCCTCAGGACACCCCGCGACGCGCCCTCGCCCCGGGCGAAGGAAGTGACAACCGGCCAGCCCTGCTGCTCGAACGCCCGCTCCGCCTCGTCCCAGTCTCGTTGCTCACCCCGAACCTCCACCAGCACCAGTACGCGCTGGTCGTAACGCTTCCCCGGCATCAACTCCCCCTCCCACCCCGCTACGGAGTCCAGCAGGCTGCGTAGCGGCTACGGCAGCCAGCGCGCCGCCTGTTCCCGGGTGACCCGGGCCGCGTCGACCCACCAGTGTCCGGCGGCCTTGTCCCACTGGGCCCTGAGCAGGCGCTTCGCATCGTCCTTCTGCTCGTACGGGACTTTGAGGTACAGGCGGCCGTCCCGGACCAAGCCCGGGTACACCTTGCCGGTCGGCTCCGTTCGCTGGGCCGGTACCTCAGGGGCCGGAGCGGCCGATTCGGCCGGCTCGGCCGGGCGCCACGGTGCACGCGCCGGGCGTTCCATGCGGGTGCGCTCCATCAGCCGCCGTACGCGGTCGCACGAGGCCGGGTCGATGTAGCGCATCATCAGGTCCGTCGGGCCGATGCTCGCGAGCAGGTTCTTCGAACCGTGCCACAGGACCGACCCGTCCAGGATGAGGACCTTCTCGTGCATGCGGTCGCGGAACTCGACCTGACAGCCGACAGCCTCCAGCTGCTGCACGAACTCCTGGTGCCGCACCGCACGGGAAGGGTCCTGCTGCTCTTCCGGCGGGCGGGTGAAGACCGTGACCTGGATCCCGGCAGCCGTCCGCAGGCCGAGCATCCTGGCCCACCGGCGAACCGGCTCCCGGTCCATGAACGCCGAGTACAACTCGATGCTGCGCCGGGCCCGTTCGACGTCCCACTCGACCGCGACCTCACTGTGCTCGAAGAAGGCGGGCCGGGCCAGCTCCTCCTCCGACAAATTGGCCAGCTGGCCGGCGTCGAGGATCGGGATCAGCTGGTCGGCGGAGATGGTCTGCGCGTGCGCCTCCAGGTGGTCGACCATCGCCAGGGCCTCGCTGTGCGGGGCCAGGTGCTTGCGCAGGAAGGCGACGTCCGCCACCACGACCAGGTGGTCCTGGGCACGGCTCAGGGCAACGTTGAGGAGGCGACAGGTCTGCGAGGACAGCCCTGTTCCGCTGTAGAAGAAGCCCGGGTCCTTGCCGGCGCCCGCCACCGTGTCGAGGAGCACGACGGGGCGCTGGCTGCCCTGGAACCGGTGGACACGGTGTCGACCAGGCCGTCGTAGTCCTCGCCGAACCGGTGGGCGAGGCTGCTCTTGAGCGCCTTGACCTGCTCGCGGTACGGAGAGATGACGGCGAGCCGGTCGGTTGCCCGTTCCCCTTCGGGGACCTCCTGCCATTTGCGGCCGGGCAGGACGCCCTCGTACTGGAGTCCCCGGACGAGCTCGTGGATGACGGCGGCGTGGACGGCGTTGGTCATGTGGGGCTTGCGACCGCCGCCGGGAATGCGGCGGCCAGAGGTGTCGATCAGGATCACCGGGGAGTCGATGAGCGGGGCGAACGGCAGACGGCTGGTGTTGCCGCGCCCTGTCTTGAGCGGTGCGTCCGGGTACGCCACCTCGTTCACGACCGCACAGATCGGCTCCCGCATCCGGTACTGGGTGTCGAGCGCCACCAGGCGGGGGTCCCGGCGGACTCGCCCGGAAGGGTCGACCAGACCGGCAGCGTGAAAGGCGTCCCGCGCTGTCCATTCCCGCGAGTGGGCACGCTCCTCCTCGCTCGCCTCCCGATCTCCGTCGCCCTTGGTCACAGCAGGCAACTGACGGAAGTCCCCTGCCACTATCACCCTCTTGCGGGCGAGGCCGGCGGCGAACCAGGCCGAAGGCAGGTTGACCATCCCGGCCTCGTCGATCACCACGACGTCGATCTCGTCGAGCAGCTTCCTCGACTGGACGGCCTTGGCCACCGTCGCGCCGAGCACCCGGCAGCGGGACCGGACCTCATCCTGGATGCGTTTGCGTTTCCGGCCGAGCTCGTCGAGTAGTTCCTGAAGCGAGGCGGCGGACTCGGCGACGGCCTGCCTGGTCGGAATACCCATGACGGCGGCGCGGGCAGCCGGGAGCGCGCGTCGGGCTTCAGCCGCCCGCTGGTCTGCGGCCTTGTGGCGACGGGCCGCGCTCACGACGGCCTCCCTGGCCCCCCTCGCACGGATCCCCCATTGACGGCCCGCCAGCAATGATTGCCGGGCGAGCGTCATTTGAGCGTCAAGACACTGAGCGATCCGGCGGAGCTGCGACCAGCCTCCTGCTTGATCACCCAAAACCGCAGGTCAAGGCGCCGTAACGCTTCCACCTGTTGTCGGTCCGAAAACAGGTCGGGCTACCTACCGAACCCGAGAAACCCCAGCTCAGCGGCCCTTCTCGATCGGTTCAAGAATCGCCACGCACTCCACGTGATGCGTCATCGGGAACAGGTCGAACGCCCGCAGCGTCCGCACCTTGTAGCCGCCCTCGCGGAAGTAGGCCAGGTCGCGGGCGAGGGCCGCCGGGTCGCAGGCGACGTAGGCGATGCGGCGGGCGCCGAGGGCGGAGAGTTGCTTCACCGTCTGCTTGCCCGCGCCGGCGCGCGGCGGGTCGAGGACGATCAGGTCGCACTCGGTGATGCCGGTGCGGGGCAGGACCTGTTCGACCTTGCCGTGCTCGATGCGGACCCGTTCGAGGTCCTGGAGGTTGTGGCGGGCGTCCTCGACGGCACGCTTGCCGGACTCGATGCCGAGGACCGCGCCCTTCTCGCCGATGCGCTGGCCGATGGCGCCGGCGAACAGGCCGACGCCGCAGTAGAGGTCGAGGGCCGTGTCGTTCTTGCGGGGCAGGAGGCCCTGCATGACCGCGCGGACGAGGGTGTTGGCGGCCTGCGGGTGGACCTGCCAGAAGCCGCCGGAGCCGACGCGGTAGGTGCGGTCGTCGGCGCGCTCGCGGACGAAGCCGCGGCCGTGGACCCGGTGGACGCCGCCGTCGTGCTCGTCGACGCGCAGGACCGAGACCGGCTTGTCGAGCTCGACCAGCGGCAGCCGGGAGCCGGGCTTCGGGGTGAGGATGACCTGACGGTCGTTGGAACCGGTGGCGGTGATGGCTTCCACCGAGGCCATGCCGGTCCAGTCGCGCTTCTCGATGCCCAGTTCCGAGACGCCCGGCGCCGCGATCATGCAGTGCTCGACCGGCTCGACGTCGTGCGAGCGGTGCTTGCGCAGGCCGGCGCGGCCGTCCTCGTCGATGGCGTACTGGACGCGGGTGCGCCAGGCAGGCACCTCGCCCTTGGGAAGCTTGTCGCCCTCGGCCGGCATGACCGTGCCGTCCCAGCCCGCCTCTTCGGGGGTGAGGCCGGCGAGGCGCTGGAGCTGCTCGGCGATGACCTCGCCCTTGAGCCGGCGCTGGGCACCGGGCTTGGCGTGCTGCCAGTCGCAGCCGCCGCACTTGCCGGGGCCGGCGTACGGGCACGGCGCCTCGACGCGGTCCTTGGACGGTTCGACGATCGTGACGGCGTCGGCGCGCAGGAAACGGGAGTCCTTCGAGCCGTCGGTGACGCGGGCGACGACCTTCTCGCCGGGGAGGGTGTGCCGTACGAAGAGGACCCGGCCCTCCGAGGTGCGGGCGATGCAGTGGCCGCCGTGGGCCACGGGACCCACCTCGACCTCGTACTCCTCGCCGATCAATGAGTCCCCGGTCTGTGCGTCCCCGGCCGGCGACGAGGTGGATTCGTTCTGCATGAGGGGGTGGCTCCAGAGATCAAAGGAAAAACGGCCGGACAACAACCCACGAGTCTACGCGGGTGCTGTCCGGCCGCTTACCAACAGCGGACACGGAGAGTCAGCTCTTGTTGCTGGTCTCCTTGGGCCTGCGCTCCACGGGTCCCCGGCGGACCGCACCCGGAGCGTTCCATTCGGCACGCTTCCTGGCGCGCTTCTTCGCCGCCTCGGACGATTCCAGCTGGTACGGCACGGACGTCACCATGACGCCGGGGGTGAAGAGCAGCCGCCCCTTGAGGCGCAGGGCGCTCTGGTTGTGCAGCAGGTGCTCGTACCAGTGGCCGACCACGTACTCCGGGATGTAGACGCTGACCACGTCGCGCGGGCTCTCCCGGCGGAGGCCCTTCACGTAGTCGATGACCGGGCGGGTCACTTCGCGGTACGGGGAGTCGAGGATCTTCAGCGGGATGTTGATGCCGCGCCGCTCCCAGTCGTCCTTGAGCGCCTTCGTCTCGGCCGGGTCGACGCTGATGGAGAGCGCCTCCAGGTGGTCGGAGCGGATCAGCTTGGCGTACGCGAGCGCGCGCAGCGTCGGCCGGTGCAGCTTGGAGACCAGAACGATGGAGTGGACCCGGGAGGGCTTCATGCTGTCGTCGGACGGGGCCTCGTCCGCGGAGATCTCCTCGGCGACCCGGTCGTAATGCTTACGGATCGCGGTCATCGTCCCGTAGAAGATCACCATGCCGAGCAGGGCGACCCAGGCGCCGTGGGTGAACTTCGTGGCGAGGACGACGACGAGCACCAGGCCGGTGAAGAACGCGCCGAAGGTGTTGATCGCCCGGGAGCGGATCATGTGGCGTCGCTTGACCGGGTCCCGCTCGGTGCTGAGGTGGCGGTTCCAGTGCCGCACCATGCCGGTCTGGCTGAGGGTGAAGGAGACGAACACGCCGACGATGTACAGCTGGATCAGGCGGGTGGAGTCGGCGCCGTAGATCCAGGTGAGCAGGATGGCCGCGCCGGCCAGCAGCACGATGCCGTTGGAGAAGGCGAGCCGGTCGCCGCGGGTGTGCAGCTGGCGCGGCAGGTAGCGGTCCTGGGCCAGGATCGAGCCGAGCAGCGGGAAGCCGTTGTACGCGGTGTTGGCGGCCAGGAAGAGGACGAGCGCGGTGGCCCCGGCGAGAATGATGAAGAGGAACGATCCGTCGCCGAAGACGGCGGCCGCGACCTGCGAGATCACCGGGTCCTGGACGAAGCCCGAACCGACGGGCGTGCCGTTGTGGATCAGGTCCTTCGCGGGGTTCTCGGCCATCTTCACGTCGGTGGTCATGGCGAGGGCGATGATGCCGCAGAACATGGTGACGGCCAGCAGGCCCATCATCGCGAGCGTGGTCGCCGCGTTCTTGCTCTTCGGCTTGCGGAAGGCGGGCACACCGTTGCTGATCGCCTCGACGCCGGTCAGTGCCGCACAGCCGGAGGAGAAGGCACGCAGCAGCAGGAAGACGAGAGCGAAGCCGGCCAGGCCCTGGTGCTCGGGCTTGATCGTGTAGTCCGACGTCGGGGCGTGCATGGCGTCGCCGAGGACCAGGCCGCGGAAGGCACCCCAGGCGATCATGACGAAGACGCCTGCCACGAACAGGTACGTGGGGATCGCGAAGAGCTTGCCGGACTCCTTGACGCCCCGCAGGTTCATCAGGGTCAGCAGCACGATGGCCGCGATCGCGCAGAGCGTCTTGTGCTCGACGACGAACGGGATGGCGGAGCCGAGGTTCTCCACCCCGGAGGCGATCGACACGGCGACGGTCAGGACGTAGTCGACCAGCAGGGCGCTGGCGACGGTCAGGCCGGCCTTGGGGCCGAGGTTGGTGGTGGCGACCTCGTAGTCACCACCGCCGCTCGGATAGGCGTGCACGTTCTGCCGGTACGAGGCGACGACCGTGAACATCAGGACCACCACAGCTGCCGCGATCCACGGGCTGAAGTGGTACGCCGACACGCCCGCGATGGACAGCACCAGGAGGACTTCTCCAGGTGCGTACGCCACCGAGGACAGCGGGTCGGATGCGAAGACGGGGAGGGCGATGCGCTTGGGGAGAAGTGTTTCTCCCAGCTTGTCGCTGCGCAGCGCCCGGCCGATCAGGATCCGTTTGGGCACGTCGGTCAGTTTGGACACGCAGAGGATCGTAAGCGTTCCGTATGGGGGCCGCCCACGCACCACCCCTCTCACCCGGCAATCTCCTGCGCATAGCCGAGAACGCCACGGAATTCTTAACGGAATCCTTGCACTCGACCGCACGGGAACAGCGCGTGGTGATCGATACATGACACTCAGTGATCTGGGTGGCTGGGACGGACGCCGCCGTTCCGGTCGGCGGGTACGGCCGGCTCACGTTCCCGCGGCCGGGCACGGTGGGCTCGTTGCGAGGTGGCCGGCTCCGGCCGGCTCCGATCGCGTCCCCTCCTGCCGGGGTCCGCGGCACGGTCCCCCGCGGAGGGTGCGCCGGCCACGGCCCGCACCCCCGTATTCACCCGTCCGTTCCGCTTTACCACCCCTTTGCAGCCCCTTTGCAGCGACGGCCGTGGCGAAACCACACTCGAATGAGGCAACGCACCCGTGGCCGCATAAGCTCATCCCGGGCAACGCCGAAAAACGTTGCCCCGTTGTTTGCCCGGCAAGCTGAGGAAAGAGTGTGAGCAGGGTGTTTTCGCAGGTCAGCCGGACGACCAGGACTGCGAGGTAGGCGCAAGGTGCACATCGTCATCATGGGCTGCGGGCGAGTAGGAGCCGCTCTCGCGCAGACCCTGGAACAGCAGGGGCACACAGTCGCCGTGATCGACCAGGACCCCACGGCGTTCCGACGTCTCGGGTCCGGGTTCGGCGGACGGCGGGTGACCGGCGTCGGATTCGACCAGGACACCCTCCGCGAGGCGGGGATCGAGGAAGCCGGTGCGTTCGCCGCGGTGAGCAGCGGTGACAACTCGAACATCATCGCCGCCCGGGTGGCCCGCGAGATGTTCGGCATCGAGAACGTCGCGGCGCGGATCTACGACCCGCGGCGCGCCGAGGTCTACCAGCGCCTCGGCATCCCCACGGTCGCCACCGTGCGCTGGACCGCGGACCAGATGCTGCGGCGGCTGCTGCCGTCCGGTGCCGAGCCGCTGTGGCGGGACCCGAGCGGCGGTGTGCAGCTCGCGGAGGTGCACACCACGCCGACCTGGATCGGGCACAAGATCAGCACGCTGCAGGAGGAGACGGGCGTCCGCGTGGCGTTCATCACCCGCCTGGGCGAAGCCATTCTGCCGTCGTCGCAGACGGTGCTGCAGGAGGGCGACCTGGTCCACGTGATGATGCGTACGGACGAGGTCGCGCAGGTCGAGGCGGCCTTCGCCGAGGGTCCTGAGGAGGGCGGTCACTGATGCGTGTCGCGATTGCCGGGGCCGGTGCGGTGGGCCGTTCCATCGCGGCCGAGCTGCTGGAGAACGGCCACGAGGTACTGCTCGTGGACAAGGCTCCGACCGCCATCTCGGTGGAGCGGGTGCCGATGGCCGAGTGGCTGCTCGCGGACGCCTGCGAGATCACCTCGCTGGACGAGGCGGCGCTGCAGCGGTGCAACGTCGTGATCGCCGCGACCGGCGACGACAAGGTGAACCTGGTCGTCTCGCTGCTCGCCAAGACCGAGTACGGCGTGCCGCGGGTCGTGGCCCGGGTCAACAACCCGAAGAACGAGTGGCTGTTCAACGAGTCCTGGGGCGTCGATGTCGCCGTGTCCACGCCGCGGCTGATGTCCGCGCTGGTGGAGGAGGCGGTGAGCGTCGGCGACCTGGTCCGGCTGCTGCGCTTCAGCCACGGCGACGCCAACCTGGTCGAGCTGACGCTGCCGCCGGAGTCGGCGCTGGCCGGAACCCAGGTCGGCGACGTGGCCTGGCCGGAGGACACCTCGCTGGTCACCATCATCCGGGGGACCCGGGTGCTGACGCCGAGCTCCGAGGAGACGCTGGAGGCCGGTGACGAGCTGCTGTTCGTGGCCGCCCAGGCGCGCGAGGAGCAGTTGGAGGACCTGTTGTCGGTGCGCCGCGAGGTCACCGGCGACTGACGGTCGCCTCCCGTACGCCGAAGGGGCCCGGAACCGTTTCTCACGGTTCCGGGCCCCTTCGGCGTGGTGCCGTAGGTCAGGCCTCGTGGTCGCGGGCCGCGGCGGCCTCCGCCTTGCGGGCCTTCTCGGCCTGCTCCTCGGCCTCCATCTCGGCGAAGACGTCGATGGGCGGCGGCGCCTTCGCGAGGAAGACCCAGGTCAGATAGACCGCGAGCAGGAACGGCGGGATCTTCAGGGCGACCAGGACCCAGCCGAGCTGCGCGGTATTCGCCCACCAGTAGAGGGGGAAGAGGATCGCGCACTTGGCGAGCAGGATCAGCCCCCAGGCCCAGCTGGCCTTGGCGTACGCCTTCTTACGGCCGGGGTTCCGGGTGCGCCAGGAGAGGTTCTCCTTGAAGACCGGGCCCAGTATCAGGCCGATCAGCGGCACCCCTGCGACGGTGGTGACGATGTACGCGAGGGCCAGGCCCAGCGTGTACAGCATCCCGGGCAGGTAGAAGTCCTTGGCGTTGCCCGTCATCATCGCGAAGACGACGCCGAAGGCGACGCCGAAGACACCGCTGAAGGCGTGCTTGACGGTGTCCTTGCGGACCAGTCGTACGACGACGAGGACCAGCGACACCGCGAGGGCCGCGATGGCCGAGGTGTGCAGGTCCTTGTTGATGGTGAAGATCGTGACGAAGAGCAGCCCGGGCAGGACTGTCTCCACCATCCCCCGGACGCCGCCGAATGCCTCGAAGAGGGCGGCTTCGGTGACCGCCTTCGCGTCGGCCTCCTGCTGGGCGGTCGGGTTGGTGCGGTCCGTGTCGGACGTCGGCTTGTCGAGAGACGTCACCGGCTACTCCTTGCCGAGCGGTCGGAGTTCGTATTTGGGGTTGAACAGCACCCGGCGCCCGTGACTCATGGCGATCCGGCCCGAGGCGATGAGCTTGCGGCCCGGCTCTATGCCCACGATGGAGCGCCGGCCCAGCCAGACCACGTCCAGGGGCGCGGTGCCGTCGAAGAGCTCCGCCTCCAGGGCGGGCACTCCGGCGCGCGGCCGCAGGGTGACGGTCCGCAAGGTACCAGTGACCTTGACGATCTGGCGGTCGGTGCAGTCGGAGATACGCGTGCATCCCGATGCATGCGAATCCTCCTGAAGCTCCTCAGATTCCAGGTCTTGCTGGGAGCTGGACAGCCGGTCGAGCATCCGGCGGAAGCGGCCGGACGGCTTCTCCGCCTTCTCGGAACGAGGAACAGCACTCATACCCGAAGGGTACCGGGCCCCGGTGGTCCGGGAGGGTGTCCGTTCTCTCACCTGAACGGACTACTTGGCATGGCACGGAGTTGACGTCGTCACCCTGCACACGGGTGCTCAGCCGCGTTCGAAGCGGTAGCCCATCCCCGGCTCGGTGACGAAGTGCCGGGGGTGTGAGGGGTCCGCCTCCAGCTTGCGCCGGAGCTGGGCCATGTAGACCCGCAGATAGTTGGTCTCGGTGCCGTACGAGGGGCCCCACACCTCCTGCAGCAGCTGCTTCTGGCTCACCAGCCGGCCGCTGTTGCGGACCAGGACCTCCAGCAGGTGCCACTCGGTCGGGGTGAGCCGTACGTCGCGTCCCTCGCGGTGGACCTTCTTCGCCGCGAGGTCGACGGTGAAGCCATCGGTCTCGATCATCACGACGTCGTCGGCGCCGTCCTGGCCGACCGGCTCGGCCCGGCGTACCGAGGCACGCAGCCGGGCCAGCAGCTCGTCCATGCCGAAGGGCTTGGTGACGTAGTCGTCTGCCCCGGCGTCCAGCGCCTCGACCTTCTCGTCGGAGGTGTGGCGGGCGGAGAGCACCAGGATCGGTACCCGGGTCCAGCCGCGCAGTCCCTTGATCACGTCGACGCCGTCCATGTCCGGCAGTCCGAGGTCGAGGACGACGACGTCGGGGTGGCGCGCCGCGGCGAGCTGGAGGGCGGTCGCGCCGTCGGGCGCCGCGTCCACCTCGTACTTCCGCGCCTTCAGGTTGATCACGAGGGCGCGTACGATCTGCGGCTCGTCGTCGACCACAAGCACCCGGGTCATCGCGGACCTGCCTTTCTGCTGTACGGAACTGCTGGCTGAAGCGGTACGAAGATCATGACGTGACCTGCGCCGGCAGGTCGGGGCCGACCGGAACGTGTCCCGGGACCGCCTTGAGCGTCAGGACCATGGTCATGCCGCCGCCGGGGGTGTCCTCGGCGCCGAGGGTGCCGCCCATGGACTCCACGAAGCCACGGGCGACGGCGAGCCCCAGGCCGACCCCGGCGCCGCGCGGGGCGTCGCCGTAGCGCTGGAACGGCTCGAAGATCCGCTCCTTGCCCTCGTCGGGGACTCCGGGGCCGCGGTCGGCCACCCGCAGCTCGACCCGGGAGCCGAGCGCGCTGGCGGCCACGGTGACGCGCGCCCCGTCGGGGCTGTACTTGACCGCGTTCTCGACGATGTTGGCCACGGCCCGCTCGAGCAGTCCCGGGTCGACGGCCACCATCGGCAGTGTCTCCGGGATGTCCAGGTCGACACTGTCCTCCGGCACGCCGCCGAGCGCCATCGGGACCACCTCGTCGAGGTCGATCTCGCGGATCAGCGGGGTGACGGTGCCGGTCTGCAGCCGCGACATGTCGAGGAGGTTGCCCACCAGGTGATCGAGGCGGTCCGCGCCCGCCTCGATGCCCTCCAGGAGCTCGGCCTCGTCCGCGTCGGACCAGGCGACGTCGTCGGAGCGGAGCGAGCTGACGGCCGCCTTGATGGCGGCCAGCGGGGTCCGCAGGTCGTGGCTGACGGCGGCCAGGAGGGCGGTCCTTATCCGGTTGCCCTCGGCGAGCCGGCGGGCCTCCTCCGCCTCCCCGACCAGGCGCTGCCGGTCGAGTACGACGGCGGCCTGGGCGGCGAACGCGCCGAGCACCCGGCGGTCCTCGGCGGGCAGCACCCGGCCGGACAGCGCGAGCGCCATGTGGTCACCGACGGGCATGTCCACGTCGGCGTCCTCGGGGCGGGCGACCGGTCCCGGGCCGACGCTGCCCGCGCAGGTCCACGGGTCGACATCGCTCTGCCGCTCCAGGAGCGCCACGGACTCCATGGCGAAGGTCTCGCGGACCCGGTCCAGCAGTGCGTCCAGGGTGGTCTCGCCGCGCAGCACGCTGCCCGCGAGGAAGGAGAGGATCTCGGACTCCGCGCGCAAGCGGGCCGCCTGATGGGTGCGGCGGGCCGCCAGGTCGACGACGGAGGCCACCGCCACCGCCACCGCGAAGAAGATCACGATGGCGACAAAGTTCCTCGGGTCCTGGACCGTCAGGGTGTGGGTCGGCGGGGTGAACCAGTAGTTCAGCAGCAGGGAGCCGACGGCCGCCGAGGCGAGGGCGGGCAGCAGCCCGCCGAGCAGGGCGGCGGCGACGGTCATGAAGAGGAACAGCAGGACGTCGTTGGCGAGCCCCGGTCCGTTCCCCAGGCCGGTGAGGAGCAGTGAGAGGAGTGCCGGCCCGCCGACCCCGACCACCCAGCCCCAGATGATCCGCGCCCGGCCGAGCCGCGCGCCGCGCGCCATCGGCAGTCCGCGTCCCTTGGCGACCTCGTCGTGCGTGACGATGTGGACGTCGAGGTCGGGGCCCGACTCGCGGGCTACGGTGGCGCCGACGCCCGGACCGTAGATGTACTGCCAGGCCTTGCGGCGGCTGGAGCCGAGCACGATCTGGGTGGCGTTGACCCCGCGGGCGAACTCGAGGAGGGCCGAGGGTATGTCGTCGCCGATGACGTGGTGGAACGTGCCGCCGAGGTCCTCGACGAGGGTGCGCTGGACGGTGAGTTCCTTGGGCGACGCGGAGGTCAGTCCGTCGCTGCGGGCGATGTAGACGGCGAGGATCTCGCTGCCGGAGCCCTTCGCGGCCATGCGGGACGCGCGGCGGATGAGCGTGCGGCCCTCGGGTCCGCCGGTGAGTCCGACGACGATGCGTTCGCGGGCCTGCCAGGTGGAGCGGATGTTGTGTTCGCCGCGGTACTCCTGGAGGTACTCGTCGACCCGGTCGGCGACCCAGAGCAGGGCGAGCTCGCGCAGTGCGGTGAGGTTGCCGGGGCGGAAGTAGTTCGACAGCGACGCGTCGATCCGGTCCGGCTTGTAGATGTTGCCGTGCGCCATCCGGCGGCGGAGCGCCTGGGGCGACATGTCGACCAGTTCGAGCTGGTCGGCACGGCGGACGACCTCGTCGGGAACGGTCTCGCGCTGCCGTACCCCCGTTATCGACTCGACGACGTCCCCGAGCGACTCCAGGTGCTGGATGTTGACGGTGGAGACGACGTCGATGCCGGCCTGCAGGAGCTCTTCGACGTCCTGCCATCGCTTGGCGTTACGGGAGCCCGGCACATTGGTGTGGGCCAGTTCGTCCACCAGGGCGACGGCGGGGGCGCGCTCCAGGACCGCGTCGACGTCCATCTCGGTGAAGGTCGCGGAGCGGTACTCGATCTCGCGGCGCCGGATCTGTTCGAGGCCGTGCAGCATGACCTCGGTGCGCGGCCGGTCGTGGTGCTCCACGAAGGCGACGACACAGTCCGTGCCCCGCTCCACCCGGCGATGGGCCTCCGAGAGCATCGCGTAGGTCTTGCCGACGCCCGGTGCCGCACCCAGGTAGATCCGAAGCTTGCCGCGTGCCATGGCCCCATTGTCTTTCAGAAACCGGCTGCGGCCGATGCGGCAGCCATGCTCGAAAGCTACCTCGAAGATTTACGACAAAAGGTGCACAGGGTCGGACAGGAGACCGAATTTACAGAATTCTGATGCGTCCGGGCCGGCCGGTGGCACGGCCGGGCCGGCCTCGAAGGATGCCCGGGCCGAACCCGGGCGCCCTGTTCCCGTCCCTTACGCGTACTCGGTGATCTGCCCGTCGCTCAGTTCGAGTACCCGGTCCGCCAGTCCCAGCAACTGTGCGTCGTGCGTCGCCACCAGTGCGGTCACCCCCTCGCTGCGTACCACCGCCCGCAGCAGCTCCATCACGGCGAGCCCGGTCTCCGCGTCGAGCTGCCCGGTCGGCTCGTCCGCGATCAGCAGTGCGGGCCGGTTGGCGAGCGCGCGGGCGATGGCGACGCGCTGCTGCTGACCGCCCGAGAGCTCCCCGGGCCGCTGCGCACCGTGGTCGCCGAGCCCGACCAGGGAGAGCAGCAGTGCCACCCGCTCCTCCCGCTCGTCCGGATCCGTCCTGCGCAGCCGCATCGGTACGCCGACGTTCTCCGCGGCGGTCAGGATCGGGAGCAGGCCGAACGACTGGAAGATGAAGCCGACCCGGTCCCGGCGCAGCTCCAGCAGCCCGTTCTCACCGAGCTCGGAGAGGTCGGTGCCCCCGACGACGATCCGCCCGCGGTCGGGGGTGTCGAGGCCACCGACCAGGTTCAGCAGCGTCGTCTTGCCGGAACCCGAGCGGCCCTTGAGCGCGACGAGTTCTCCCCGGGGCACGTCGAAGGAGACCCCGCGCAGCGCGTGGACGGCGCCCGCTCCGGTCCCGTACGAGCGGTACAGGTCCTCGACGCGGACCATCGGCCCGCGGGACGGGTCCTCGGCGACGGCTGTGCCGCCCTGCCCGTCGGTGTTCTTTCTTCCGCCGGTGCTGTCGGTCATACGGTCCCCCGTGCCTGATCGGTCCTGTCGGCCGCCAGTATGTGCATGCGGCACGCGGCCGGGCAATGTCCCGGGCCACCGGACGGCACAGCGCCGGGGCGCCCCGGGGGGGTAACGGGTAGCACGGGGGGCCCGCGGGGGCGGGAGTGAGAGGATGAACCTCCCGTAACCAG
>NZ_JBHVWN010000002.1:142648-219808 GCF_042882275.1 Streptomyces sp. NPDC058231
GTCGGTACAGCGTGACCACGGCGGCCCGGCGCGTCCGGGAGTCGGAGGATCAGCCTCCGTTCACCAGCTCCTTGAGTGCGATGTTGAGCTGCAGGACGTTGACCCGCGGCTCGCCGACGAAGCCGAGGATCCGGCCGTCGGTGTGCTGTTCCACCAGCTTCTCCACCTGGTCGACGCCGAGGTGGTTCCGCTCGGCGACGCGGCGCACCTGGAGCTCCGCGTACGCCGGAGAGATGTCCGGGTCCAGGCCGGAGCCGGAGGAGGTGACGGCGTCGGCCGGGACATCCTCGGGGCGGACCGGGTGGCCGGGTACGGAGTTGTCCTTGACGACGGCCGCCTTGGCGTCCGTGACCCAGTCGATCAGGTCCTTGTTGTCGCCGGCCCGGTTGGTCGCACCGGACAGGATCAGCTTGTACTGGGTGTTGACGCTGTTGCTGCCCAGGCCGTTGGACGGCCGCGGCTGGAACCACTCGAGATCCGGGTCCGCGGTCTCCTGGCCCTTCTTCAGCGGCAGGTCGTAACGCTGGCCGATGAGTTCCGAGCCGACGACCTTGCCGTGCGCCGTGATCTCGGAACCGTTGGCCTTGCCCGGGAGGAGGGCCTGGGCCACCCCGGTGACCGCAAGCGGGTAGATCACGCCGCAGACGATCGTGAGGACGAGCAGGGCGCGCAGCCCGGCCCAGAGCAGCCGGACGGTGTTGCCCGCGGAGTTGTTCATGGAAGTCATGGCGCGATCAGCCGATTCCGGGAATGAGGGAGAGGATCAGGTCGATGATCTTGATGCCGATGAACGGGGCGATCAGGCCGCCGAGTCCGTAGATCCCGAGGTTGCGCCGGAGCATCGAGTCTGCGCTGCTGGGCCGGTAGCGCACGCCCTTCAGGGCCAGCGGCACCAGCGCGATGATGATCAGCGCGTTGAAGACGACCGCGGAGAGGATCGCGGACTCCGGCGAGGACAGCTGCATGATGTTCAGCTTGTCCAGGCCCGGGTAGACCACCGCGAACATCGCCGGGATGATCGCGAAGTACTTCGCGACGTCGTTGGCGATCGAGAAGGTGGTCAGCGCACCGCGGGTGATGAGCAGCTGCTTGCCGATCTCCACGATCTCGATGAGCTTGGTCGGGTTGGAGTCCAGGTCCACCATGTTCCCGGCCTCCTTGGCGGCCGAGGTGCCGGTGTTCATGGCCACGCCGACATCGGCCTGGGCGAGCGCCGGGGCGTCGTTGGTGCCGTCACCGGTCATCGCGACGAGCTTGCCGCCCGCCTGCTCACGCTTGATGAGGGCCATCTTGTCCTCGGGCGTGGCCTCGGCGAGGAAGTCGTCGACCCCCGCCTCCTCGGCTATGGCCTTGGCGGTGAGCGGGTTGTCGCCGGTGATCATCACTGTGCGGATGCCCATCCGGCGCAGCTCGTCGAACCGCTCCCGCATCCCCTCCTTGACGACGTCCTTGAGGTGGATGATGCCGAGGATCCTGGCACCGTGCTCGTCGTCGACGGCGACCAGCAGCGGTGTGCCGCCGGCCTGGGAGATCGTGTCGGTGAGCACCCGGGCGTCGGGTGACACCTGGCCACCCCGCTCCTCGACCCAGGCGATGACCGAACCGGTCGCGCCCTTGCGGATCCTGCGCCCCTCGACGTCCACGCCGGACATCCGGGTCTGCGCGGTGAAGCCCACCCACTCGGCTCCCACGAGCTGTCCCTGATGGCGCTCGCGCAGCCGGTACTTCTCCTTGGCCAGTACGACGACGGAGCGGCCCTCGGGCGTCTCGTCGGCGAGCGAGGAGAGCTGGGCGGCGTCGGCCAGTTCGGCCTCCGTCACACCCTTGACCGGGACGAACTCGGCTGCCTGCCGGTTGCCGAGGGTGATCGTGCCGGTCTTGTCGAGCAGCAGCGTCGACACGTCTCCGGCGGCCTCGACCGCGCGGCCCGACATGGCGAGCACATTGCGCTGCACCAGGCGGTCCATGCCGGCGATGCCGATCGCGGAGAGCAGCGCGCCGATGGTGGTCGGGATGAGGCAGACCAGCAGTGCGGTCAGCACGATCATCGACTGCCGCTGTCCGGCGTAGATCGCGAACGGCTGCAGGGTGACGACGGCCAGCAGGAAGACGATGGTGAGGGACGCGAGCAGGATGTTGAGCGCGATCTCGTTGGGCGTCTTCTGCCGGGCGGCGCCCTCGACCAGGTTGATCATCCGGTCGATGAAGGTCTCGCCGGGCTTGGTGGTGATCTTGATGACGATGCGGTCGGAGAGGACCTTCGTACCGCCGGTGACGGCCGAACGGTCGCCGCCCGACTCCCGGATGACCGGCGCCGACTCCCCCGTGATGGCGGACTCGTCGACGCTGGCGACGCCCTCGACGACGTCGCCGTCGCCGGGAACGATGTCACCGGCCTCGCAGACCACCAGGTCGCCGACGCGCAGGTCGGTGCCGGGCACCCGCTCCTCGTCCCGGCCCACGAGCCGGCGCGCGACCGTGTCGGTCTTCGCCTTGCGCAGCGTGTCGGCCTGCGCCTTGCCGCGGCCCTCGGCGACCGCCTCCGCCAGGTTGGCGAAGACAGTGGTGAGCCAGAGCCATGCGGCGATCGCCCAGCCGAACCAGTCGCCCGGGTCCAGGGCCGCGAGGACGGTGGTGAGCACCGAACCGGCCAGGACGACGAACATCACGGGCGACTTGATCATCACCCGGGGGTCGAGCTTGCGTACCGCGTCGGGGAAGGACTTGAGGAGCTGCTTGGGGTCGAACAGCCCGGCGCCGACACGTCCTTCGGGTCGGTGACCGGTGGGCGCGTCCTGGTGCGGTGCCCGGTCCGTGGTGACAGTGGACATCGAGTCCTCTTGCTTCAGATTCGTGGTCATGACGCCAGCCCCTCGGCCAGCGGTCCCAGTGCCAGCGCCGGGAAGTAGGTCAGACCGGCGACGATCATGATGGTGCCGACCAGCAGTCCGCTGAAGAGCGGCTTGTGGGTGCCGAGCGTGCCGACGGTGGCCGGTACGGGCCGCTGCTCGGCGAGCGAGCCGGCCAGCGCCAGAACGAACACCATGGGCAGGAAGCGGCCCAACAGCATCGCGAGCCCGATGGTGGTGTTGAACCACTGGGTGTCCGCGTTGAGGCCGGCGAACGCCGAACCGTTGTTGTTGGCGCCGGAGGTGTAGGCGTAGAGGATCTCGGAGAATCCGTGCGCACCGGAGTTGGTCAGCGAGTGGACCGGGGTGGGCAGGGCCATCGCCGCGGCGGTGAAGCAGAGCGCCAGCGCCGGGGTGATGAGGATGTAGCAGGCCGCGAGCTTGATCTCGCGGGTGCCGATCTTCTTGCCGAGGTACTCGGGGGTGCGGCCGACCATCAGGCCCGCGATGAACACCGCGATGATCGCCATGATCAGCATGCCGTAGAGGCCGGAGCCGGTGCCGCCGGGAGCGATCTCGCCGAGCTGCATGCCCAGCATGGTGATGCCGCCGCCGAAGCCCGTGAACGAGGAGTGGAAGGAGTTCACGGCGCCGGTCGAGGTGAGCGTGGTGGCCACCGCGAAGATCGACGAGCCGCCGACCCCGAAGCGGTTCTCCTTGCCCTCCATCGCCCCGCCCGCGATGTCGAAAGCGGGCCCGTGGTGCGAGAACTCGGTCCACATCATCAGCGCGGTGAAGCCGAGCCAGATGACGCCCATCGTGGCGAGGATCGCGTAGCCCTGCTTCAGCGAGCCGACCATCCGGCCGAAGGTGCGGGTCAGCGCGAACGGGATGACCAGGATCAGGAAGATCTCCAGGAGGTTGGAGATTCCGTTGGGGTTCTCGAAGGGGTGGGCCGAGTTGGCGTTGAAGTAACCGCCGCCGTTGGTGCCCAGCTCCTTGATGGCCTCCTGGGAGGCGACCGCGCCGCCGTTCCACTGCTGCGAGCCGCCCATGAACTGGCCGACCCCGTGGATGCCGGAGAAGTTCTGGATCGCACCCGTCGCCACCAGCACGATGGCCCCGATCACTGAGATCGGAATCAGGATGCGTACGGTGCCGCGCACCAGGTCGGACCAGAAGTTGCCGAGTTCACCGGTACGGGAGCGGGCGAAGCCTCGTACCAGCGCCACCGCGACGGCGATGCCGACGGCGGCCGAGACGAAGTTCTGCACCGCGAGGCCGCCGGTCTGGACGACATGGCCCATGGCCTGCTCGCCGTAGTACGACTGCCAGTTGGTGTTGGCGACGAAGGAAGCCGCCGTGTTGAACGCCTGATCGGGGTCGATCGAGGCGAAGCCGAGCGAACCGGGCAGGCTGCCCTGGACCCGCTGCAGCAGATACAGGAACAGCAGGCTCACCGCGGAGAACGCGAGGACGCCGCGGAGGTAGGCGGGCCAGCGCATCTCCGTGTCGGGGTTGGCGCCGATGGCCTTGTATATCCACTTCTCGGCACGGAGGTGCTTCTTCGAGGAGTAGACGGCGGCCATGTAGTCGCCGAGCGGACGGTACGCGAGACCCAGCGCCACGACGAGCGCGAGCAGCTGGAGCACACCAGCGAGGACGGGGCTCATATCGGGCTCAGAACCTCTCCGGGTACAGAAGGGCGAGGACGAGGTAGCCCAGCAGGGCGACGGCCACGATCAGACCGACGATGTTCTCGGCAGTCACAGCTTTGCCACCCCCTTGGCGACAAGAGCCACCAGCGCGAAGACCGCGATCGTGGTGACGACGAAGGCCAGATCGGCCATCGTGTGCTCCTAGATGAGGTTCGGATTCTCGGACCTCTTGAGGAAACCCCCGGCCGGAGCCCCTGTGGCCTGCGTTGATGGCTTCCTTACGGGAAAGGGCTCGCCCTTGACGGCGCCCATACGTGCCCCATACGCGCCCTGTATACGCGCCACAGGTGCGCCGGTACGCCCGCTTCGCACACACGCGGCGGCCGGTGTGCCGCAGGCACGCAAAAGCCGGTGGGCCGCATACCCTCGCAAGGGAGTGCGGCCCACCGGCCGAAGCTGTCACACGCCGTCCGCCCCAGGGGGACGGGGCTCAGCGCACCTCGGTGATCTCGGGACCCCGCTGGAGCTGGCCCATGCCACCGGAGAACTTCGAGCCCTCCTGGTCGTCCTGCTGCACACCCTCCGGCACCATCTGGGCGTCGTTGGGAAGCTTGAGGACGATCGGGTCGCGGGGCGCCATCGGGCCCTCACCACGGACGACCACGGTGTCCTGGAAGATCGTCTCCAGCAGCCCGGCGGCCTCGGGCTGCACGGCACCCTGGCCGGAGATCACTCCGCGCAGGAACCAGCGCGGTCCGTCGACGCCGACGAAGCGCACCATCTGCACGCCGTTCGCCCCGTCCGGAAGCTGTACCGGAACCTGCGCCCGCAGCTCCCAGCCGAGCGGGCCCTCGACCTCGTCGATGATGCCGCCCTGCTGGGTGATACCTGCGGCGATCTCCTCGCGGACCTCGCCCCAGATGCCCTCCTTCTTGGGGGCGGCGAAGGCCTGCAGCTGGATCGCGCTGTCGCGCAGCACGACGGTGGCGGCGACGATCGCGTCACCGGCGACCTCTACGCGCAGCTCCATGCCGTCGACCCCGGGCACGAAGATGCCGCCCAGGTCGACCCGGCCCTCGCCGGGCTGGGAGACCTCGTCGCTGTCCCACGGCCCGTCCGGCCGCGGCGCCGGCGGGAGATTCGTCCGGCGCGCTCCGCTCTCGGCGGCGTCGGTGTCATCGAGCTCGTCGACGACCTGCTCGGCCTCGCGCGCTTCGTCCGCCACATCCTCGGCGGAACCACTCTTCTTGCGACGTCCGAACACGTCACTGTCCTTCCCGGTCGGGTACGACCGAAGCGTAGCTGTTCCCGCCCTGGGTGATCCCGCCCCTGACGCCCTCAACATCACCTGCGGCGTGCCCGCCGGTGGAACCGAAGCCCCCCTCGCCCCGAGCCGAGCCGGGCAGCTCCGACACCTCGTGGAAGCGCACCTTCTCGACCTGCTGGACGACCAGTTGGGCAATCCGGTCGAACCGCTCGAACCGCACGGGCTCGCGCGGGTCGAGATTGATGACGATCACCTTGATCTCTCCACGGTACCCGGCATCCACCGTCCCCGGGGCATTCACCATGGCGACTCCGCAGCGGGCGGCGAGGCCGGACCGTGGGTGCACGAACGCTGCGTACCCGTCGGGCAACGCGATCGACACGCCGGTGGGCAGAACCGCCCGCTCGCCCGGGGCGAGCACGGCCGCCTCGGTGGTCACCAGATCCGCCCCGGCGTCCCCCGGGTGCCCATATGCCGGAATCGGCACATCCGGATCGATCCGGCGGATCAGGACGTCGACAGGATGGCGCATCACGGGTTCACCTCGAAGGCACGGGCACGCCTGACCTGGTCCGGGTCGGCCATCGCCGCCCGGATCTCGGCCGGGCGGCCGTTCTCGATGAAGTGGTCGACCTTGACCTCGATGAAGAGGGCCTCGGCACGGACCGCCACGGGCCCGTCGGGGCCGCCGATCCTGCCGGTCGCCCGGGAGTAGATCTTCCGGCCGTGCACGGCGGTGATCTCGGCGTCCAGGTGCAGCACGGTGTCCACGGGCACCGGGCACACGAAGTCGGTCTCCAGCCGCCCGGTCACCGCGATCACCCGCAGCAGCCAGTTCAGCGAGCCGAGGGTCTCGTCCAGCGCGGTGGCCAGGACACCGCCGTGCGCCAGGCCGGGGGCGCCCTGGTGGGCGGCCTTCACGGTGAACTCGGCGGTGACGCTGACGCCCTCGCCTGCCCGCGCCTGGAGGTGCAGCCCGTGCGACTGCCCCCCGCCGCAGCCGAAACAGTGTTCGTAGTGCGAACCGAGGAGCTCCCCGGGCACCGGGGCGTCGGGATGCCGGACCGGTTTCACCGCGTCGGCGGGTGGCTTCAGAGCCGCAGATGTTCCACTCACAGGCGCAGACCTTACCCGCGCGGCTACCCGCGGGTCGCGCCGTGCCAAGCTTGGGTCCATGCAGCCTTCCACCCCGCCCTTCGACGAACGTCTGACCGCACCCCGTTCGTGGTGGCTCATCGCCTTCCTGGTCGGTGTCGCCTGCGCCCTGGTGCTGCTGCCGCTGGGCACCCTGCCGTTGCTGGCGGGCCTGGTCGGCGGCACGGCCCTGGCCTCGCTGGCGGTCAGCTCGTACGGTTCCGCCCGGATCCGCGTGGTGGCAGGCGCCCTGGTCGCGGGCGACGCCCGGATCCCGGTGACGGCCCTCGGCGCGGCCGAGGCGCTGGACGCCGAGGAGGCGCGCGCCTGGCGCTCGTACAAGGCGGACATCCGCGCCTTCATGCTGCTGCGCAGCTACATCCGCACGGCGGTGCGGGTGGAGGTCACGGACCCGGACGACCCGACTCCGTACGTCTATCTGTCGACACGTGAGCCGCAGGCCCTGGTGGCGGCGCTCGCGGCGGCTCGTACGGCCCCGGCCGTCCCGTAGGTCCGGGCAGGGGCTGAACGCCGTCCCGCGGTCCATGGCGGATCGGCCCGCTGCGTCGGCGCGTCCGACTCGCCGGGCGAACCGGACGCCGGGCGTCGCAAGGCCGGTGGGGGCACGGGGCGCCGCAGGGCGCGAGGGGACGTCCTCGTACCTGGCGCGCATGCGGGTGTGCCGACGTCGCGGCAGGATGCCGTGGCCGTCGCCGTGCGCCCGCCGGGCAGCGTTACGGGGCAGGCCGTCAGTCCTCGATCTCCTTGGGGAGGTCCTTGTGGAGCTTCCGGGGCCGTTCCAGGGGCGGCAGCTGCGGCAACCGGTCCCAGGGGACCTGGTGCTTGCGCAGGTCCTTCCTGACCCGCTCGGCGAGCTTCTTCGTGTCGCGCCTGTTCATCATCGCGCCGACGGCGGCGCCGACCATGAACGGGATCAGGTTCGGCAGATCGCGCACCATCCGCTTCATGATCTGCTGGCGCATCTCGCGCTTCATCTGGCCGCCGAGCGCCGCGTTGACCGTCGTGGGATGGGTGACGTCGATGCCGCGCTCCTCCGTCCAGGAGGTGAGGTACGCGGTGCTGCGCTGGGAGAGGCCGCCCGCCGGTCGCAGGCCGTAGACCTCGTGCAGCTCGGCGACGAGCTTCATCTCGATCGCGGCCACACCGGTGATTTCCGCGGCCAGCTCGGCGAGCAGGGCGGGCGGCACGGGCAGCATGGCGGCCGCGCCGATACCGGCGCCCACGGTGGCGGTGGCCTTGCTCGCGCCCGCGATGAGTTTGTCGGCGATCTCCTCGGGCCCGAGGCCCGGGAACTGCCGGCGCAGGGTGGCGAGGTCGCGTACAGGGACGCGGGGAGCGGTTTCGATGATCCGGTCGGCGATATGACCGATCGCCGTCCTGGCGCTCTCCCCGCCCTTGCGTACGCCCCGTTTCACTGAATCCAGACGGCCTGCCCCGGTCACGGGCTCCGTCCTGCCGACCTGCTCGGCCCCATCGGCCGCGTCGGCTGCTGGTAGTGCTCGTCCTGTCTCCGCCGCGATGGCGGCTTCCACTGCTCGGAGCGAGGCCGATCGGCCTCGCTCGTCGTCAGGACCGTCCGGAGCGGGTGGCAGGGCGGACCGCTCGGCAGGCGCTGCTACGCCTTCTGCCGAGCCTGTGCCGCCCTGATTCGCCTCCGACGACTTCTTGCGCCGCAAGCGCCGCTTCCGGGACGGTTTGTCGCCTGCCACGGCCGACCGGACCTAGTCGCAGTCGCGGCAGATCGGCTGACCGTTCTTCTCGCGGGCCAGCTGGCTGCGGTGGTGCACGAGGAAGCAGCTCATGCACGTGAACTCGTCGGCCTGCTTGGGCAGGACCCTTACGGCGAGTTCCTCATTGGACAGGTCTGCTCCGGGCAGCTCCAGTCCTTCGGCCGCGTCGAACTCGTCGACGTCGACGGCGGACGCCGTCTTGTCGCTCCGGCGAGCCTTGAGTTCTTCAAGACTGTCCTGGTCGACGTCGTCGTCGGTCTTGCGTGGGGTGTCGTAGTCCGTTGCCATGTGTCGCTCTCCCCCTCTGGGTGTCTGCGGTGTCTCAGCGCACGTAACGCGTGAGAGGCCGGACTTGTGCCCGACCCGAGGCGGAGATTTTGCCTCACATCAAGGTCTGTTACTCAATCGACACCCGAGCCGGCCGCTCGGGAGTGGTCGGCTTGGGTGGCGAAGGGGACCGTACACGGTCCGAATGCCACGCTTCACGGGTGCCACCCCGTGTACTTCCCGTGATATCGGCCCCCGAAAACCCCGACTTTTGCCGGTTTTTGGCAGGAGCCCTGATCACGGAGCGTAGAACGATCGAAATTCGCTCCTGTGATCGATCACACACGGATCTCCCGGGCACGGGTCCCGAAAATTCCGCTCAAAGCGAACGAAGTAATTCGTGTCCGAATCGCTCCGCCCAGCCTCTCAGACCGGCAGGGTGACGCGCATCACGAGACCACCGCCTTCGCGGGGCTCCGCGATGATACGGCCTCCGTGAGCGCGCGCCACGGAGCGCGCGATCGACAGGCCGAGCCCGACTCCCTTGTCGCTGCCCGTTCGCTCGGTACGCAGCCGCCTGAAGGGCTCGAAGAGGTTGTCGATCTCGTACGCCGGCACCACAGGACCTGTGTTCGAGACCACCAGGAGTGCCTGACCGGGCTGCAGCGAGGTGGTGACCTCCACCCAGCCCTGCTCCGGCACGTTGTAGCGCACGGCGTTCTGTACGAGGTTCAGCGCGATCCGCTCCAGCAGGACGCCGTTGCCCTGCACGACGGCGGGCACGATCTCGCCGCGGATCTCCACCCCCTTCTCCTCGGCCTCGCCGCGGGTCTGGTCGAGCGCACGCGCGGCGACCTCGGCGAGGTCGACCGGTTTGCGTTCGATGATCTGGTTGTCGCTGCGGGCGAGCAGCAGCAGGCCCTCGACCAGCTGCTCGCTGCGCTCGTTGGTGGCCAGCAGGGTCTTGCCCAGTTGCTGGAGCTCCGGCGGCGCCTGCGGGTCGGAGAGATGGACCTCCAGCAGCGTGCGGTTGATCGCGAGCGGGGTACGCAACTCGTGCGAGGCGTTCCCGACGAACCGCTGCTGCGCGGTGAAGGCCCGCTCCAGCCGGTCGAGCATGTCGTCGAAGGTGTCGGCGAGCTCCTTGAGCTCGTCGTCCGGCCCGTCCAGCTCGATCCGCCGGGACAGGTCCGTCCCGGCCACCCGGCGGGCGGTGCGGGTGATCCGCCCGAGCGGGGAGAGCACCCGGCCCGCCATGGCGTAGCCGAACGCGAAGGCGATGACGCTCAGGCCGACGAGGGCCAGCAGCGACCGGTTCAGCAGGGTGTCGAGCGCCTCCTGGCGCTGATGGTTGACACACGAGTTCATGGCCGAGTTGACCGCGGCCGGTGACGACCCCTCGCTGGACAGGTTGCACAGGTCACTGGAGACCTGGCCGTTGACGACCTTGAACGGCAGCTCACTGCCCACGTGCAGGGCCTGCGCGGCCAGCATGTAGATGATCGACAGCAGCAGGATGCCCGCGATCAGGAACATCCCGCCGTACAGGAGGGTGAGCCGTATCCGGATGGTGGGGCGCAGCCAGGGGTAGGGGGGTTCCAGCTGCTTGGGGTCCCAGGTGGGTTTCGGGGGCGCGGTCGGGGGCGCCGGGACGGAGGACACCGGGCCTCAGATCCGGTAGCCGGAGCCGGGCACGGTGACGATCACCGCTGGCTCCCCGAGCTTGCGGCGCAGCGTCATGACCGTCACGCGCACCACGTTGGTGAACGGGTCGGTGTTCTCGTCCCAGGCCTTCTCCAGCAGCTGTTCCGCCGAGACGACGGCGCCCTCACTGCGCATCAGCACCTCCAGCACCGCGAACTCCTTCGGCGCGAGCTGGATCTCCTGCTCGCCGCGGAAGACCTCGCGGCGGTTGGGGTCCAGCTTGATGCCGGCGCGCTCCAGGACGGGCGGCAGCGCGACCGTCGTACGGCGGCCCAGGGCCCGTACCCGCGCGGTCAGCTCACTGAAGGCGAAGGGCTTGGGCAGGTAGTCGTCGGCGCCGAGCTCCAGGCCCTCCACCCGGTCGCTGACGTCACCGGAGGCGGTGAGCATGAGCACCCGGGTCGGCATGCCCAGCTCGACGACCCGGCGGCAGACGTCGTCTCCGTGCACCAGGGGCAGGTCGCGGTCCAGCACCACGACGTCGTAGTCGTTGACCTCGATGCGCTCCAGGGCCGCCGCACCGTCGTACACGACGTCGACCGCCATGGCCTCCCGGCGCAGTCCGGTGGCCACCGCATCGGCGAGCAGCTGCTCGTCCTCCACGACGAGTACACGCACGGCGCTGTCCTTCCCTAGAAACTTCAGAACGTCCGATCGAGCCCACGGACCGTGATCCGGTCCAGCTCAGCAGCACTGTCTGTGCGGCCCCATCCTGCCTGCAACGCGTATAAACCGGCGGTAAGGCGGCGCAGCCCGACCTGCGGCTTCCAGGAATTCACCGGATTTCCGGGCCAGTTGAGGTTTCTCTGAGCCAGGGCCTGGGGAGGACGAATTCACACCCGCGATCACGCCATGCATGTGGCGCTCCTCGGCCGCTCCGTCTCCGGAGAGTGCGTGATCACCCGCCCTACCGCTTCGGCGGAGGGAAACCCGGGCACACCCCCGTGCCACCGACCCACGACGAGGGGGCGCACCATGGACGCTTTCACCGCAGGTCTGCTGCAGCGGATCAAGACCACCGAGTCCGACCTCACGAGGGCTCGCGAGACGGGCGACGACTTCCTCGCGGACGTCGAGCAGGGCGAACTGGACGACCTGCGCCGTCTCGCCGCCGAGCACGGCGTCGAAGTCGGCGCCCCGGCTGTCTGAGCCGTTGGCACAGGGCCCCGGCGCCGTTCTCGGCGCCGGGGCCCTGTGCTGTCCGTGCACGCCCCGCACAGCCCGCACCAGGGGCTTTGCGGGCGGGTCGGGTCAGTCGTGCCAGGCTCCCAGATCCTCCAGGAGGGTCTGCAGCGGCTCGAAGACACCCGGCGACGCGGCCACCGTCAGGTCGCCGTCGGGGGGCGTCCCCGGGCGGCCGCCGGTCAGCGCACCCGCCTCCCGTGCGATCAGGTCGCCGGCCGCGAGGTCCCAGGGGTGGAGCCCGCGCTCGTAGTAGCCGTCCAGCCGGCCCGCGGCGACGTCGCAGAGATCGACGGCGGCCGAGCCGCTGCGCCGGATGTCGCGGAGCTGCGGGATCAGCCGCTGGGCCACGTCCGCCTGGTGCGTGCGGACGTCGGCGACGTAGTTGAAACCGGTCGAGACGAGCGCCTGGTCGAGCGGGGGCGCGGGCCGGGGGCGCAGCGCCGTGCGGTCTCCGTACGCACCTCCGTTTGCGTACGCACCGCAGCCGAGGACCGCGTAATACGTCTCGCGGCGCATCGGGGCCTCCACCACCCCCACCACCCGCTCCCCGTCCCGCTCCGCCGCGATGGAGACGGCCCAGGTCGGCAGCCCGTAGAGATAGTTCACTGTGCCGTCGAGCGGGTCGATGACCCAGCGGATGCCACTGCTGCCCGTGGAGCTGGCGCCCTCCTCACCGAGAACGCCGTCCTGCGGACGGTGCTCGGCGAGGAAGCCGGTGATCAGTTTCTCGGCGGCGATGTCCATCTCGGTGACGACGTCGATGGGGCTGGACTTGGTCGCCGCCACGCCGAGATCGGCGGGGCGGCCGTCACGCAGCAGCGCACCGGCGCGCCGTGCGGCCTCCAGTGCGAGACCGAGCAGTTCGGACAGGACGGGGTCGGTCACGGAGGTCACGGGGTTCACAGCGTTCACAGGGGTGCAGCGCTCCTAGGGCGTGTTTCGAAAGTAGCGCCGTCCGCCCGGAGGGCGGGCTCGGCGGCGTCTGGTGCGTGCGATCGCAAGGCGGAGGGTCGCCCCGATACTGGATGTATCGGGGTGATCCCGACAACGCGGCGAGCGTGCGTGCGAGACGTCGCCGAGCAGGCGGGACTTTCGAAACCCGCCCTAGGCGTAAGGGCTGTCGGCGCCCGCCGCGGCGGGCTTGAGGGCACGTGCCGGGCAGCAGCCGACGGGGCACAGGTCGTGGCTGGGGCCGAGCGTCCCGAGCGCGCACCGTTCCACCGTGCGTCCCCGCTCGGTGGCTGCGCGTTCCAGGACCAGCTCGCGCACGGCCGCGGCGAACCGCGGGTCCGCTCCGACCGTCGCGGACCTGCGGACCGGCAGGCCTAGCTCGGCGGCCTTCGCGGTGGCCTCGGTGTCGAGGTCGTACAGGACCTCCATGTGGTCCGAGACGAAGCCGATGGGGGCCATCACCACGGCGGGTGCCCCCTCCCCGTGGAGCGTCCCCAGGTGGTCGCAGATGTCCGGCTCCAGCCACGGGATGTGCGGAGCTCCGCTGCGCGACTGGTAGACGAGCTGCCAGGGGTGGTCGACGCCGGTCTCCTCGCGGACCGCGTCGGCGATCAGCCGGGCCACGTCGAGGTGCTCGGCGACGTAGGCACCACCGTCGCCGTGTGCCGCCCCGGGGCCGGAGGTGTCGGCCGCGGAGGTGGGGACGGAGTGGGTGGTGAAGGCGAGGTGCGCCCCGGCCCTGACGTCCTCGGGGAGATCGGCCAGGGACTTCAGGACCCCGTCCACCATGGGCCGGACGAACCCGGGGTGGTTGAAGTAGTGCCGGAGCTTGTCGACGCGGGGCACGGGCAGCCCCTCGGCCTCCAGTGCGGCCAGCGACTCGGCGAGGTTCTCGCGGTACTGCCGGCAGCCGGAGTACGAGGCGTAGGCGCTGGTGGCGAGGACGGCGATGCGGCGGTGTCCGTCGGCGGTCATCTCGCGCAGGGTGTCGGTGAGGTACGGCGCCCAGTTGCGGTTGCCCCAGTACACCGGCAGATCGAGTCCGTGGTCCGCGAAGTCCTTGCGCAGCGCGTCCAGCAGGGCCCTGTTCTGGGCGTTGATCGGGCTGACTCCGCCGAACAGGAAGTAGTGCTTTCCGACCTCCTTGAGCCGCTCCTCGGGGATGCCGCGGCCGCGGGTCACGTTCGCCAGGAACGGGACGACGTCGTCCGGGCCCTCGGGTCCGCCGAAGGAGAGCAGCAGCAGGGCGTCGTAGGGAGCTGGAGCGTGCAGATCGGGCATGGGAACGATCCTGCCACCCGGCCGCGACAGCGGTTCGACCGGCGTCCACCGGCGCGCCCGTCCCGTGCCCACCGCGGCGTCCCGCCCGGTCGACCGCCCGTAAGCTGTAGCGGCCACCTTCACGGATTACACACATGCATGACCTCGCTGTTCCGGAGCCCCGCTTGCCCAGTCCCTACCGCGCGATTTTCGCCGCCCCCGGCACCAAGGGGTTCACGACAGCCGGCTTCATCGGCCGGATGCCGCTGTCCATGATGGGCATCGGTGTGGTGACCATGGTTTCCCAGATGACCGGCCGGTACGGCCTCGCGGGCGCGCTCTCCGCGACGCTGGCGATGTCGGCCGCGGTGCTCGGCCCGCTGGTGTCCCGGCTCGTCGACCGGCACGGGCAGCGGCGCGTCCTGCGCCCCGTCACCCTGGTCGCGATGGCGGCCGTGGCCGGTCTCCTGATCTGTGCCCAGCAACGGCAGCCGGACTGGACGCTCTTCGTCTTCGCGGCAGGCGCCGGCTGTGTGCCCAGCGTGGGCGCGATGACCCGGGCCCGCTGGGCGGAGATCTACCACGGCTCGCCCCAGCGGCTGCACACCGCGTACTCGTGGGAGTCGATCGCCGACGAGGTGTGCTTCATCTTCGGGCCGATCATCTCGATCGGCCTGTCCACCGCCTGGTTCCCGGAGGCGGGCCCGCTGCTTGCGGCCGGGTTCCTGCTCGTAGGCGTCTACTGGCTGACGGCCCAGCGCGCCACGGAACCGGTGCCGCATGCGCCCGAGCACCACACCGGCGGCTCGGCGCTGCGCTCCCCGGGCCTCCAGGTGCTCGTGGCCACCTTCGTGGCGACCGGTGCGATCTTCGGGGCGGTCGATGTGGTGACGGTGGCCTTCGCCGAGGACCGGGGTCACAAGGCCGCGGCAAGCCTGGTACTGGCCGTGTACGCGCTGGGGTCCTGCCTGGCCGGGGCCGTCTTCGGCCTGCTGCGCCTCAAGGGGAGACCGGCCACCAGGTGGCTGGTGGGGGTGTGCGCGATGGCCGTGAGTATGATCCCCCTCCAACTGGCCGGGAACCTGCTGTTTCTGGCCGTGGCGCTCTTTGTCGCGGGCCTCGCCATCGCACCGACGATGGTGACCACCATGGCCCTCGTCGAGCAGCACGTACCACGCGCCAAGCTGACCGAGGGCATGACCTGGACGGGGACCGGGCTCGCCGTCGGTGTGGCGCTCGGCTCCTCGGCCGCCGGCTGGGCGGTCGACGCGTTCGGGGCCGCGGCGGGGTACGCGGTGCCCGTCGTGGCGGGAGCGATCGCGGCCGCGGTGGGCTTCCTGGGGTATCGCCGGCTGGCCGAGCCGGCTCCTACGGGGAGGCGCGGGGAAGATGACCGACACCTACGCACGGACGACGACGAGCGCGTGGCGTAACTGGGCGGGGAACGTCACCGCCCGTCCGGCACGGACGGTCTCCCCCGCCTCCGTGGACGAACTCGCCGAGGTGCTGCGCCGGGCGTCCGAGGACGGCCTGAAGGTGAAGCCGGTCGGCACCGGCCACTCCTTCACGGCGACGGCCGCGACCGACGGCGTGCTGATCCGGCCCGAGCTGCTCACCGGCATCCGGGAGATCGACCGGACCGCGATGACGGTGACCGTCGAGGCCGGCACCCCTCTGAAGCGGCTGAACGCCGTGCTCGCCCGGGAGGGCCTGTCGCTCACCAACATGGGCGACATCATGGAACAGACGGTCGCCGGGGCCACCTCCACCGGCACCCATGGCACCGGCCGCGACTCCGCGTCCATATCCGCCCAGATCCGCGCCCTCGAACTGGTCACGGCCGACGGCACGGTGCTGAAATGCTCGGCGGACGAGAACGCCGACATCTTCGCCGTCGCCAGGATCGGACTCGGCGCACTCGGTGTCGTCACGGCGATCACCTTCGCCGTGGAGCCGGTCTTCCTGCTGACCGCCCGCGAGGAGCCGATGGCCTTCGACAGGGTCACCGTCGACTTCGATCAGCTGGTCGCCGAGAACGAGCACTTCGAGTTCTACTGGTTCCCGCACACCGGCAACTGCAACACCAAGCGCAACAACCGCAGCGCGGGCCCCGCCGCCCCGCCCGGCCGGCTCAGCGGCTGGGTCGAGGACGAACTCCTCTCCAACGGGATCTTCCAGGTGGCCTGTTCGCTCGGCCGGGCGGTCCCCGCCGCCATTCCGTCGATCGCCAGGATCTCCAGCCGCGCGCTGTCGGCCCGTACGTACACCGACATCCCGTACAAGGTCTTCACCAGCCCGCGCCGGGTCCGTTTCGTGGAGATGGAGTACGCCCTGCCGCGCGAGGCGGCCGTCGAGGCACTGCGCGAGGTCAGGGCGATGGTCGACCGGTCGCCGCTGCGGGTCAGCTTCCCGGTGGAGGTCCGCACGGCCCCCGCGGACGACATCGCGCTCTCCACGGCCTCGGGCCGGGAGAGCGCGTACATCGCCGTCCATCTGTACCGGGGGACGCCGTACCAGGCGTACTTCACCGCGGTCGAGCAGATCATGACCGCCCACGGCGGCCGCCCGCACTGGGGCAAGGTCAACACCCGCGACGCCGAGTACCTGGCCGGGGTGTACCCGCGCTTCGGCGACTTCACCGCCGTCCGCGACCGGCTGGATCCCGGCCGGCTCTTCGCCAACGACTACCTGCGCCGGGTCCTGGGCGACTGACCGCCGCGGCCGGTCACCGGCCGTCGTCCGTGCCGGTCGTGGCGGAGGCCTCCGGCCCCGGGTCCGTGACCGCACCGGTGGGAGCCGGGGAGGCGTCGGCGGATGCCGCCGGGGTCGGTGCGGGGGCCGGGTCCGTCGCGCCGGACGAGCGCGACGGCGTGGGGCTCGGTCCGGCGGTGGACGGGCTGCTGGTCACGGCGTCGGGGCTCGGGCTCTGCCCGTTCCGCGAGTCCGTGCCGGGCGTCGCACCGTTCTGGTCCCGCCCCTGCTCCGGGCCGGTACTGCCGGACGGTGCCCGGTCGGCCGTTCCTGAGCCGTGCGGCCCGCCGCGCACGGCTGAACCGACGGTCGTTCCCTGACCACCGCTCAGATCGCCGCCGGAGGCCAGTTCGTACGCGGTGATCCCGGCCATCGACACGCCGAAGACGGCGGCGGCCGCGACGGCCGAGCGCTTCCAGCCGCGGACACGGGTGCCGTGGGTGGTGGACACGGAGAACCCCTCGTCCGGGGCCGCCGGATACGGCGTGAGCAGCCGGGTTCCGTCCAGGGCGGGCGACTTGAGCAGCCGGGTCCCGTCCTCGTCGAGCGGCTCCAGCGGTCGGGAACGGTCCGGGCCGGTCCCCGCCGTACGCAGCACCGCCGTCGCGTCGGCGGGTCCGCCGGGCGCCCGCCGCGCACCCCACACCTCGCGGGCATCGCCCTCGTCCCGCGTTCCGTTCGCGTCCGGCGCGTCCTGCACCCGGCGGACTCGCCCCGCCCCGTTCGCCTGGACCCTGGCCCCTCGGATCTGTTCACCCGTCCGGCGGAAGAAGTGCTGGAAGACCGAGCCGCCGCAGGTGGCGACGACGCTCATCACACCGGCGCAGAGAATCGTCCCGTACACGCCCAGTTGGGAGGCCGCCACCGCTGCCGCGACCGACGCCACAGCACTCCCGGCGACCTGCGGCAGACTCAGATCCGTACGCCTTCCCCTGGGTTCTATGTCACTTTCCGGCTTCTGCACCATTTCCAGCCCTTGATTGACATCTCCCCCACCATGCAACAGGAAGGGACAATTGGGCGAAGTGAATGGTTCCACTTCGGGTGATTCTGTGAAGCACGACACGCATCGTGGGCAATTGGCAGCCAACTGGGTAGCCCAACTCCCGCGCCCACCGAGAACTTCGGCGGCGCGGCGGTCCACCCACATGGCCCGAATGGAGTACTGTGGCGAGCCCTGGGGCCGGACTCCCACGTGGTGTCCGGGACCTTCGGGAGGGGGCCGAAGGAGGCACTCGATCCGGCGGCGCCACGGCATCGCACGGGGGCCTGCTACGCGGGGTGACAGTTCGTCACTCAGCGTTGCGCAATAGGTCACCGTGTCATACCGGCGATCCAGGGCTCACGCCCGACACGCCGGGCAACACGGCAATGTTGTGGCAGGCTGCACCCGGGCAGGCCACACTCGACTAGCGGAAGCAGCGACGCACGTGACGTCGGCAGGCACCACCCGGGAGGTCCCCATGCCCGAACTGCGTGTCGTGGCCGTCTCCAACGACGGCACACGACTGGTGCTCAAGGCTGCGGACAGCACGGAGTACACGCTTCCGATCGACGAGCGGCTGCGTGCCGCCGTGCGCAACGACCGCGCCCGGCTCGGCCAGATCGAGATCGAGGTGGAGAGCCACCTCCGCCCCCGCGACATCCAGGCCCGGATACGAGCCGGTGCCTCCGCGGAGGAGGTCGCCCAGTTCGCCGGAATTCCGGTCGACCGCGTCCGCCGCTTCGAGGGCCCTGTGCTCGCGGAGCGTGCCTTCATGGCCGAGCGGGCCCGGAAGACTCCCGTGCGCCGTCCCGGCGAGAACACCGGCCCCCAGCTCGGCGAGGCCGTGCAGGAACGTCTCATGCTGCGCGGCGCCGACAAGGAGACCGTCCAGTGGGACTCCTGGCGCCGCGACGACGGCACCTGGGAGGTCCTGCTGGTGTACCGGGTCGCGGGTGAGCCGCACTCGGCGAGCTGGACGTACGACCCGCCGAGGCGGCTGGTCCAGGCCGTGGACGACGAGGCGCGCTCGCTGATCGGCGAGACCGACGATGTCGCCGCGCCCGAGCCGAGCTTCCCGTTCGTGCCCCGGATCGCCCGGCTGCCGCGCGACCGGCCGCTGGACCGCGCCCTGGACCGCCAGATGGAACGGCCCGCTCCGCCGCCACCGCCCGAGCCGGAGGAGCACGTCGCCAGTGCATCGGCCGGCGAGCGCGACTCGCTGACCAGCCTGCTGGAGGCCGTGCCGAGCTTCCGCGGCGACATGGTGGTGCCGGACCGGGCCGCCCCGCCCGAACCGGCCACCGAGCCCGCCGCTCAGGAGCCGGAGGCCGACGAGCCCCCGGCCGCGGCAGCGTCCGCGGGCGCCGGTTCCGCGTATGCGGATGTGTTGATGCCGCGCGCGGTGGCCGGCCACCGTGACCGGCTGACCGGGACGACGGACCGCCAGGCGGAGGCCGACGGGGTTCGCCCGGGGCGCCGGGCCGCGGTGCCGAGCTGGGACGAGATCGTCTTCGGCACCCGCCGCAAGAAGCAGGACTGACCCTGGTGACCGTGGCATGACGAGGGCCCGTACGCCATCGCGTACGGGCCCTCGCTCCGTCCGCCCGCCGCACCTGCTGCCGCGGTTCCGGTCGGGCGGATCACGGACGCCGCTACCGGGGGTCGGGACCGGTGGCGACCGGACGGCTCTCGTCGGCGGACCACTCGGACCAGGAGCCCGCGTACAGGGCCGCGGGGATTCCGGCGACCGCCAGAGCCAGCACCTCGTGCGCGCCGGAGACCCCGGAGCCGCAGTAGACCCCCACCTCGGACGCACCGTCCGTGCCGAGCTCCTTGAAGCGGGTGGCCAGCACCTCCGCGGGCAGGAACCGCCCGTCACCGCCCGTGTTCTCGGACGTGGGGGCCGAGACCGCACCCGGAATGTGGCCTCCCACCCGGTCGATCGGCTCCACATCGCCCCGGTAGCGCTCCGCGGCACGCGCGTCGAGCAGCAGGCCGGAGCGCGCCGTCGCCGCCGCCCCGTCCGCGTCCAGCAGCGGCAGTGCACCGGGCTCCGGCACGAAGTCGCCCTCGGCCGGGGCGGGGGTCTCCGTGGAGAGCTCGCCGCCCCACGCCGCGAGGCCCCCGTCCAGCACCCGGACGTCCGGGTGACCGGCCCAGCGCAGCAGCCACCAGGCACGCGCCGCCGCCCAGCCCTGACCGCCGTCGTACACCACGACCGGGGTGCCCCGGGACACACCGGCGCGACGCATGACCGCGCCGAATCCCTCGACACCCGGCAGCGGATGCCGGCCCCCGCTGCCCGCCGGGCCTGCCAGTTCCGTGTCCAGGTCGACATAGACCGCACCCGGGATGTGCCCGGCTTCGTAGTCGGGGCGGCCGGGCGGACCGCCGAGTTGCCAACGTACGTCCAGGAGCACCGGCGGACGTGGCCCCGCCGACTCGCTCACATATTCGGATGCGGAGATGATGGGCTTCATGGGTGCCATCCTCGCGCAGGAGCCGACCCACCCGTAACAGCGCCGGAGCGGACGTACCGCATCAAAACGGGCTTCCTCTGTCGAGATCCCGGAAAATGCGGCGCGGCCGGGGCCCATCGTGCGCCGGGTGGTGCAAGCATCTGCACGGGGCCGTACACCTACACACTCCGCACCGCCGGTCGGCGCGTCGGCCCCGTTCCCCCCGTACGGCCACACAATGGTCCGAGGAGAGAGTGACGATGACCGAGGCTGCCGTTCGGCGCGCACCCGGAACACCTTGCTGGGTGAGTCTGATCGTGCACGGCTTGTCCACGACCCAGAACTTCTACGCCGAGCTGTTCGGCTGGGAGTTCGTGCCGGGCCCGGACCAGCTGGGCCCCTACGTCCGTGCGCTGATCGACGGAAAGGTGGTCGCCGGCCTCGGGCAGCTGCCGCCGGACCGGCATCTTCCGGTCGCCTGGACGACCTATCTGGCAACCGACGACGCCGATCTCACGGCCGAGACGATCCGTTTCTGCGGCGGCACGGTCGCCGTAGGCCCGCTGGACGCGGGCGAGGCAGGCCGGCTCGCCATCGCCTCCGACCCGAGCGGCGCCGTCTTCGGCATCTGGCAGGCGGCCGAGCACCTCGGCACGGCACTCGCGCACGTACCCGGCACTCCGGTCTGGAACGAACTGGTGACCCGCGAGACCTCGACGGTGGCCAAGTTCTACCAGGCGGTCTTCGGCTACGAGGCGGAAGCGGTCGTCTCGGCCGACTTCGACTACCAGACGCTGCACCTGGACGGCCGCCCGGTGGCCTCCCTGCATGGCGTCGGGCACGCCCTGCCGCGCGACCGCGGTCCGCACTGGATGACGTACTTCGAGGTCGCCGACACCGACGGGGCGGCCGCCCGGGTGGTGGACCTCGGCGGGCACGTACTGCAGGCCCCGCGGGAGGGATCGAGCGGGCGAGTGGCGACGGTCGCCGATCCGGAGGGCGCCGTTTTCACGATCGTGCAGTCCCACCGGGCCGACCCGACGTGATGTCCGCGGGCTGCCGCGGTACGGCCACCACCGGGCCCCCTGCGGAGCGCGGACCGGTCGGTCGCGCGGCTCGGAAGCCCCGGTGCTCACGCCGTCGTGACAGGCAGTACGTCCGGTGGGAGCGCGCCCGCGCGTGCCGTCGCGCTGGTCGTCCGGCGCTGGTGATGGCGCCTGCACAGCACTTCGTAACCGACCTCGCCCGCCTGCTGGTTGACGTCCCCCACCACGACCTGGGCGCCTTCGACGACCATCTCGCCGCCGACCGTGCGGGCGTTGTGCGTGGCTCGCGCCCCGCACCAGCAGAGCGCCTCCACCTGGAGCGCCTCGACCCGGTCGGCCAGTTCGATGAGCCGCTGCGATCCGGGGAACAGCTTCGTCCGGAAGTCGGTGGTGATCCCGAACGCGAAGACGTCCAGTCCGAGGTCGTCGACGATCCGGGCCAGCTGGTCGATCTGTACGGGGCGAGGAACTGCGCCTCGTCCACGATCACGTAGTCCGCCCTGCCGCCGCGGGTCACCCGGTCGACGAGATGCGCGTACACGTCCATGTCCTCGTCGGCCTCGACGGCCTCCGTGACGAGCCCCAGCCGTGACGAGAGCTTCCCCTCCCCCGCCCGGTCGTCACGGGTGAAGATGACGCCCTGCAGCCCGCGGGCCGACCGGTTGTGTCCGATCTGCAGCGCCAGGGTGCTTTTGCTCGGCCATTCGCCAACCACCCCGCAGTCCGCAGTCCGTCTGAGACAAGACCACCTGACTGCACGAAACCCAGGGCGGCTCAGTAGCGGGCTTGTGCGCCCGCGGCGCGCAACCACGGGAAGGCCCCACGGGCCCACAGGTCAGCCGCCGGTCCCTGTGCCGACCTCGCCAACCTTACCGACCGCAGCACCCGTCAGGCCCAGCACATCGCCCACCTCGAACAACGGCTGTCCCACGTCCTCGGTCAGGACGCCTGGCACGCCGCCGGCCTCGGAGCCCGGACGGCATGCTCTGTCGGATCAAGCAGATCCAGTGTCAGCGTGTCCACCACTCAGGGGAGACTCCCAGGCCGAACCAGGTGGCCGGGGGCGTGACGGAACCCGTCAACCCACCACGGACCGGCCCCTGGAGGGGCCGTCGCCGAGCTGGACGCAAAAGCGGGGGACCAGTGCATCCAACACCGTTCGGGATGCGCCGAGCACGCGGCAGTGGGTCCAATCACTCATGCGCACTGGGTAGGAACGGTGTGCCCAGACCGAACTCGGGGTCTGAGGAACATCGGTGTCAGATCGTGCGCTAAGCCTCCGTCGCCGCTGGTGGGGAAGGCGTTGACGGTCCGGACGGCGGCCGACCTGTTCCTTGACTCGCTCGGCAACCCGAACACCGTCCGGAACTACGGCATCGCCATCGGGAAGACCGCCGAGCGCCTCGGTGAGGGCCGGCCGCTCGCCTCGGTGGAGGACGTCGAGATTGGCGAGGCGCTGGAACTGCTGTGGGGCCGCTCGGCAGTGAACACCTGGAACGCCCGCCGCGGCGCCGTGCTGTCCTGGACGGGCTGGTGCTCCGAGCGCGAGTACGAGGGCCCGACGGTCCCGGCCTGGGCGAAGCGGCTGACGGTACCGGACTCCGAGACCCCGGCCCGCTCGAAGATGGCCATCGACCGGCTGATCGCCCGGCGCGAGGTCCACCTGCGGGAGAAGACGCTGTGGCGGATGCTCTACGAGACCTCGGGCCGGGCGGAGGAGATCCTCGGCGTCAACATCGAGGACCTGGACTTCGCCGGACGCCGCTGCCCGGTGAAGTCGAAGGGCGCCCGGACCAAGGCCCGCCGTCGGGGGCCAGGCCCGCAGGGACTACGTGCTGGAGACCGTGTACTGGGACGCCGGCACCGCCCGGCTTTTGCCCCGCCTGCTGCGCGGCCGCACCCGCGGGCCGATCTTCGTCACCCACCGGAAGCCCGGCCCCGGCAAGGTCGTCAGCCCGCGTGACGTCTGCCCTGACACCGGGTTCACCCGGCTGTCGTATGGGCAGGCCCGCGCCCTACTGGACGAGCACACGGCCGTACACGGGCCGGGGACCGGGTGGGATCTGCACGAGTACCGCCACTCCTCCCTGACCCACCTCGGTGAGCAGGGCGCGTCCCTGTTGATGCTGATGGCGAAGTCGAGGCACAAGAAGCCGGAGAACATCCGTCGATACTTCAAGCCATCCCCGGAGGCGATCGCCGAGCTCACCAGCTTGCTGGCCCCGGGCGACAGCCGCCGCTGATCGCGGAGCAGGCTGCCGCCTGCCTGCTGTGTTCGGCATGGTCCTAGGTCTCGTCGCCTCCAGCCAGGTCCGCCGCCGAGATGATCACGACCTCAAGTACTCGCGCAGCCACAGAACGGCCACCGGTACACCGCCATAGAAGGCGCATCGGGGCAAAGACCATGGATCGTCCAGGAACTGGCCGCCGATCCACCACACCGTGGTCGCAAGGGACCAGTTGGCAATCCAAAGAAGCGAACTCGGCACCCGTCTCAGCCAGTTATCCACAGAATGAGGTTACCCGTCGCCGTTTTTGGACTGCCGGTGGTCTTACGCGTCCGGGCCCCACCCGCGGGGCCGACCTGGCGAAGGCTCGTCTGCGGGGCGCTACACCACGTGGCCGTGGGTTCGGACGGGAACGCCCAGCCGGCCGCCGACCTCGGCGAGGACGTCGGGGCAGAAGTAGTACCAGCGCAGGCGCGTGATCCCGCCGTCGGCCGTCTCGGCGCGAAGGACGTCCTCGACCGCCTCGGGGCCGCTGCCGTCGGCCGGAGTGGCCCACATCAGGACCAGCGGGTCGCCGTCCAGCTCCCGGACTTCCGCGCGCCACCGAACGGAGGACTCCAAAACCAGGGTGTGGTGCAGCGAGCCGGCGGCGATCTGGGTCCGTCCGACCTCGTGGGCGATGCCGATCACGTCGCTGACCGCGTCCTCGACGAAGAGCTTGGTCAGCCCGTCCAGGTCGTACGCGGTGAACGCCGCGGCGAGGGGGCGTCGTGGCGGAGCTGCTCGTCCCCGAAGTCGCCACCTACCGGATGGAGTACGACGTCACCCGGGCCCTTGGCACCGGCGTCCAGCTCGGCACGGAGCAGAAGACGGCCTGGACGTTCCGCTCGGCCGGGCCGAAGGGTGTCCAGTCCGAGGAGTGCCGCGCCCTGTATGTAGCACCGACGGACTGCTCGGTCCTGCCGGTGATCCTCACCGGCTTCGACGTGCCGGTGGACGCGCTCAACCGGGCCGAGGCGGGCAAGCGGTTCGGCTTCACGCTCACCACCTCCCGCCAGGCCGGATACACCGGCGACAAGGACATCGCCGGCGCCAAGGTCTCCGTCTCCTACGACGACGGCGCCACCTGGCGGAACGCCGACGTACGGGTCGGCGACAACGGAAGCCACCGCGTGAGCGTCCGCCACCCGAGGCGTGCGGAGACCAACGGCTTCGTGGCCCTGCGCGTCGAGGTGTGGGACAACGCGGGCAACCGCACGACGCAGACCATCAAGCGGGCGTACGCCCTGGACTGACCCTGCGAGCACACACGGGCACGGGCCCTCCGCCAATGGGCGGTTTCTAGGGGTCGTCGCAACACGTGTTTGTGTTGATCAGGCCGCGAGCAGTTTGTGCAGGCGCTCGGCTGGGGCTTCCCAGCCGAGCGTTTTGCGTGAGTGGCCGTTGAGCTGGGCGGCGACGGAGGCGCCCGCAGCTCGGGGTTCCGGGTGATCTTGCACGGTTTGGGCCGGGGCCGGCGCCCGTCGGCGCGGGCCTGGGCCGCGTGGGGCCGGAACCACGGCCTGTTCAGCCGACAACCTCAGCCGGAGGCCACCGGCAGGACGTCCGGCGAGAGCGCGCCGGCACGGGCGGAACCGCTCGTCATGCGGCGACGATGGTGACGCCGGCACAACACCTCGTAGCCGGTCTCCGCAGCGGGGCTGCTCACGTCACCGACTACGACCTGTTCACCTTCCACCACCATCTCGCCGCCCACCGTGCGGGCATTGTGCGTAGCACGCGCCCCGCACCAGCACATCGCCTCCACCTGCAACGTCTCCACCCGGTCCGCCAGCTCGATCAGCCGCCGCGAGCCGGGGAACAGCTTCGTGCGAAAATCCGTGGTGATTCCGAAGGAGAAGACATCCAGGCTCAAGTCGTCCACGACTCGCGCCAATTGATCGATCTGCACCGGCTCCAGGAACTGCGCCTCGTCCACGATCAAGTAGTCGACCCTGCCGCCCTGCGACACCCGGTCGACGACATAGGCATACAGATCCATGCCCTGCACCGCCTCGACCGCCTCGGTCACCAGCCCGAGCCGTGAAGAGAGCTTGCCCTCCCCCGCACGGTCATCCCGAGTGAAGTTCAGACCCTGCAGCCCTCTCGCCGAACGGTTGTGCGCAATCTGTAGCGCGAGTGTGCTCTTTCCGCAGTCCATCGTTCCGGAGAAGAACACAAGCTCGGGCATGAGGGGTTGAGCGCCTTTCGGTTCGGGCGGGGCCGGGGAGAGCGGGCCGGAGAGAGTGGAAAACGGGGTTACGAGCGTACTTCGAGGAGCGGGACGAGCTGCTCGACGGGGGTCATCGAGCCGTGCATGCCGACCATCGCGGATTCGTGCGGCTCCTGGACGGAGGCGGTGACCACCACGTCGTCGTGTGCGGCCGCCACCACATCGCCGATCCTGCCGTACACCCGCTCGTCGATCTGCGGACCGAACCAGCCGGCCGCGATCGCCTCGTCCCGGCTCGCCACCCAGAACTGCTCGCCCAGGACTTCCCGCCAGACGGTCAGCACATCGGTCTCGGCGCCCGGGACGGCGTACACATGACGGGCCCGGCCCTCGCCGCCGAGCAGGGCGACGCCCGCGCGCAGCTCCCAGTCCTCGTCGAAGTCGATCCGGGACTGCTCGTCGAACGGAATGTCGATCATGCCGTGGTCGGCGGTGATGTACAGCGCGGAGCGGGGCGGCAGCTGCTCGGCCAGGCGCTGTGCAAGGCCGTCCACGTACATCAACTGGCCGCGCCAGGCGTCGGAGTCGACGCCGAAGCGGTGCCCCTTGCCGTCGACCTCGCTGTAGTACGTGTAGACGAGCGACCGGTCACCGGCGGCGAGCCGGTCCGCGGCCAGGTCCATGCGGTCCTCGCCGGTGAGCCTGCCGTGGAACGTGCCGCCACTGAGCGCGATCTTGGTGAGCGGGGTGTGCTGGAAGGTCGGGGCGGAGACCTGCGCGGTCGCCACACCCGCCTCGTCGGCGAGCCCGAAGACCGTGGGGTACGGCTGCCAGACCGCCGGGGAGGTCCAGGGCTTCCAGCGGAGCTGGTTCATCAGCTCGCCGGTCTCCGGATTGCGGGCGGTGTAGCCGGGAAGGCCGTGCGCTCCGGGCGGCAGACCGGTGCCGACCGAGGCGAGCGAGGTCGCCGTGGTGGCCGGGAATCCGGCCGTGATCGGACGGCCGGTGCCGCCGCGCGAGGTGGGGAGGAGGGAGTGCAGGAACGGCGCCTCGTCCGGATGGGCCGTGATCTGCTCCCAGCCGAGACCATCGATCAGGAAGACGCAGTTCCGGTCGGCGGGGGTCAGCTCCGGGATCGCCGCCGTGAAGCCGCGTACGCCCTGTCCGGCGACGAGCGTCGGCAGCAGATCCGCGAGCGAACCGCTGCCGTACTCGGGGACGGGTGCTGTGTCGAGAGGGAGGAGAACGGGGTCCTGCCAGGCCGGCTGGGCCATCAGCGGCCGGTCGCCGCGGTCGCGGCCGTCGCCTCGGAGAGCGCCTGGGCGAACGCGAGGGTCTGGCGCACCGTGTCCGGGCCGTCACCGGCCTCGCTGACGCGCAAGCTCAGGTCGTCGGCGGTCGAGCTGCCGGTGTAGCCGTGGTCCGCCTCGCAGTTGGGGTCGCCGCAGGCGGCGGGCTCGAGGTCGATCCGGGAGACCGCGCCCCACCCGATGGTCAGGACGACCTCGCGGGGCAGCGTCCCCGGCACGTACTTCTCCGGGTCGGCCACGACACGGCTGACCACGACGGACGAGATCCGGTCCAGCTTGACGGATTCGGTGGAGGTGGTGGCGTACGGCGACGGGGAGCTGGTGTCCGCGTTCTGCTCGTCGGTGTGGCTGACGATGAAACGGTTGTCCGTCAGGACCAGGACCGTGACATGCCTGCGCACCTCGTTGGAGTCGAAGGTGGTCTCCTGGTGCACCAGGTACGAAGCGACCGGCTCACCGCCGACGGCGGCCTCAACCGCCTCGGCCACAAGGGCCGGGTAGTAGCCGCTGCGCTCGATCGCCGCGCGCAGCCCCTGGGTCGTCGTACCGGTCTTCGCCATACGCACCATCCTACGGGGGGTGAATGACTGCCGGGGACGCTGTGGACAGGGCCGGGGCCCGCTCCCCGGTGGTTCGGGCGGCCGGCTCAGTAATCGGGGAGGCGGCGGGGCCCGAGGTCGGTACGGGCTGGAGGCGGCGACAGCCGGACGCTCGCGCCGAGGACGGTCAGCCCCTGGGGGGCGACCACGACCGGTTCCAGGGCGACGGAGACCACTTCGGGATGGTCGTCGACCAGCCGGGACACCCGCAGCAGCAGTTCTTCGAGCGCCGCGGTGTCGACCGGTGCCGAGCCGCGCCAGCCGAAGAGGACGGGGGCTGCCCGGATGGACCGGATCAGTTCGGCGGCGTCGCGGTCGGTGGCCGGCACGAGGCGGTGGGCGGTGTCTCCGAGAAGTTCGGAGGGTGCGCCCGCGAGACCGAAGGAGAGGACGGCTCCCGCGGCCGGGTCGATCGAGGCCCGTACGACGGTGTCCACTCCACGCGGCGCCATGGACTGGACGACCGGCAGCAGTTCGGCGGGTTTGCCGAGCAGGTCCGTCAGCTCGCCGTACGACCGGCGCAGCGCGGTCTCGTTGGCGAGGTCGAGCCTGACTCCGCCGAGATCGGCCCGGTGGCGCAGATGAGGTGCGGTGGTCTTGAGCGCCACCGGGTAGCCGAGCCGCGCGGCGGCGGCGACGGCGGCCTCCGGGTCGGGGGCGGGGAGCGTCGGCCGCACGGTGATGCCGTAGCACTCCAGGAGTTCGCGTGCCTCGTCGTGGCCGAGCGGGCGGCCCCGGGGGTCGGGCGCGGGCCCGAGGAGGGCGTCGATGCGGGTGGCGGCCCCGGCCTCGTCGATGGTGTCGTCGAGGAACTCGGGCACCTTCCCGGGCAGCGCGGCCTGGCGCCGCCACTGCGCGTACTTCACCGCCTCGGCCAGCGCGCGGACGGCGCGCTCGGCGGCCGGGTAGGCGGGGATACGGCCCGTGGTGGGGGCGGTGTCCGTGGCGGCGGGGCTGCTCTGCCGGGCCTGGGCGGCCCCGGCGCCCGCCGTGGCGGCGGGGGTGTTCCCCGGGGCCGCTGTCACCGGCGCCCCCGCGGTGGCCGTCGCGCCCGGCACGGGCTCCGCAGCGGTCACGCGCGGCACCGCGACGGTGCTGGTGGCGGCCGCGAGCGCCTCGGCCAGGCCGCCGATCTCCACATGGACCACGGCCACCGGCTTGGCCGGGCCCGTGTCCGCAGCGGTGCGCAGGGCGTCCGCCAGCACCTCGCCGTCACCCGATTCCGCTTCGCCGCTCTCGCCCACCCATGGGATCGCCGTCACGATCACGGCGTCGCAGCTCTGGTCGGCGAGCGCCTCGGCCAGCGCGTCCCGGAAGTCCTGCGGGGTGGCCGCGGTGGTGAGGTCGCGGGGTGGGCGCGGGCGCAGCCCCTCGGCCAGACAGGCGTCGTACGTCAGGAGGCCGAGGGATTCGGAGTTGCCGACGATCGCGACCCGGGGGCCCGCGGGAAGGGGCTGGTCGGCGAGGAGCAGGCCCGCGTCGACCATCTCCGTCACCGTGTCGACGCGGATCACGCCCGCCTGCCGCATGAGTGCGGACACGGTCGCGTCCGGGATCCGGCTGACCGGTACGGCGTGACCGGGCGGGGTGGAGCCGCTGTGCCGGGCGCCCTTGACCACGACCACCGGTTTCACCGCCGCGGTGCGCCGCGCGAGGCGGGTGAACTTGCGCGGATTGCCGAGCGATTCCAGGTAGAGCAGGGCGACATCGGTGTCCGGGTCCTCGTACCAGTACTGCAGGAAGTCGTTGCCCGAGATGTCGGCGCGGTTGCCCGCGGAGATGAATGTGGACAGGCCCGCACCGCGGCGGTAGAGCCCGGAGAGCAGCGCGATGCCGATCGCGCCCGACTGGGTGAACAGCCCGATCCGCCCCCGGGCGGGCGACTCGGGGGCGAGTGAGGCGTTCAGTCGTACGGCGTCGGAGTTGTTGATGAGGCCGAAGGCGTTCGGGCCGATGATGCGCATGCCGTACGAGCGGGCCTGACGCACCAGTTCGCGCTGCCGTTCCCTGCCCTCGGCACCCCACTCGGCATATCCGGCGGAGAGGATCATGAGGCCCTGGACCCCGTGTTCGCCGCAGTCGGCGACGGCCTCCGGGACCCGGTCCGCGGGCACGGCGACGACCGCGAGGTCGACCGGTTCGCCGATCTCGCCGATGGAGCGATGGGCGGGGATGCCGTCGATCGCACCCTGGTCGGCGGCGAACGCGCTGTTCACGGCGTACGTCCGGCCGGTGAAGCCGGCACCGAGAAGGTTGCGCAGGACCGTGCGGCCCACTCCGCCGGGGGTGCGGCCGGTACCGATGACGGCGACCGAGCCCGGCGCGATCAGCCGCTGCACCGAGCGTGCCTCAGCCCGCTGTTCACGGGCGCGCTGGACGGCGAGCGACTCGGCGGTCGGTTCGAGATCGAGGGTGAGGTGGACCGAGCCGTCCTCGAAGCTGCGCTGCTGGGTGTAACCGGCGTCCCGGAACACCTTGATCATCTTGTTGTTGGCGGGCAGCACCTCGGCGGCGAAGCGCCGGATACCGCGCTCGCGGGCCACCGCGGCAATGTGTTCGAGCAGGGCCGACGCCACGCCGCGGCCCTGATGGGCGTCCTGGACGAGGAAGGCGACCTCGGCCTCGTCGGCGGGCGCGGACGCGGGGCGGCCGGCCGCGTCGATCCGGTCGTAGCGGACGGTGGCGATGAACTCGCCGCCGACCGTGACCGCGAGGCCCACCCGGTCGACGTAGTCGTGATGGGTGAAGCGGTGCACGTCCTTGGCGGACAGCCGGGGGTACGGGGCGAAGAAGCGGTAGTACTTCGACTCGTCGGAGACCTGCTCGTAGAAGCTGACCAGGCGCTCGGCGTCGCCCGTGGTGATGGGCCTGATCCGGGCCGTTCCTCCGTCCCGGAGCACCACGTCGGCTTCCCAGTGGTCGGGGTACGCATGGTGCGGACTCTGCTCCGGCATGGGCTGCATGGACAAAGCCTACGACCCGGTCAGCGGTCGCGTGGGGCTCGGGAGCGGGGCAGTCTGGGGGGCGGATCGCCCGTGCGGCACAGGCTGCGGGCCGGTTGGCGTGTCGGGCGGAGCAGTGCGCACTGCGTGAGAGAATGGTCTAGACAACCGTTGATTCGTGAAGGGCAGAACCATGGCTGAGCGCCGCGTCAATGTCGGTTGGGCCGAGGGCCTGCACGCCCGCCCCGCTTCCATCTTCGTCCGTGCCGCCACGGCTTCCGGCGTCCCCATGACGGTCGCCAAGTCCGACGGCAGCCCGGTGAACGCCGCCTCCATGCTCGCGGTGCTCGGCCTCGGCGCCCAGGGCGGCGAGGAGATCGTGCTCGCCTCCGAGGCGGACGACGCGGAGGCCGCGCTCGACCGGCTGGCGAAGCTGGTAGCCGAGGGGCTCGAGGAGCTCCCGGAGACCGTCTGATTCCGGAGATTGCGACAGGACCGGCCATTCCGGCCGATTCCTTCCTGCCGATTCCTTCCGGCTTATTCCTGCGGCGGAGCCGCGGCGCCCCCGAACGGCGCCGCGGCTCTTTCGTTTTCTCAAGCCGGTGCGCATCGGAAGCGAATTCGGGCAACACGAAGAAAGCCCCGCCGAATTACTTCTCTTTGTATACGGCGCATGTGTTAATGACGGCCGCTCGCGGTGTTTACGGAATGTTGCGAAGTTCTCACCCGGCCGGGGGCGCCGGTCCCGTGACCCGGGATGCTGCCCGCGCGGCGCAGCCGGTGCGCGCCGGCCGCCCGCTCGGCATGCTGGGCGGCCAGCCCCCTGGCCCGTTCCGCGTCACCGCGGGCCACGGCGTCCACGATGGCCCCGTGCTCGGCCCAGGAATCGGCGGGGCGGGCCGGCTGGTCGACCGCGTACATCCAGGCGATCTTGTGCCGTAGCTGGGTGAGCAGCGCGATGAGTCCGGGGCTGCCGGACGCCTGGGCGAGCGTCTCGTGGAACCAGCCTCCCAGCGGGCGCAGATCCTCCCCCTCGCCCCGCCTGGCCCGCTCCTGCCCCAGCCTGACCAGGCCGCGAAGCACCTTCAGGTGCGCCTCGGTGCGGCGCTGCGCGGCGCGGGCGGCACCCAGCGGCTCCAGCAGCATCCGCACCTCCAGGAGGTCGACGGCCTCCTGCTCGGTGGGCTCGGCGACGCAGGCCCCGGCGTGTCGGCGGGTGACCACGAAGCCCTCGGACTCCAGGGTGCGCAGCGCTTCCCGTACCGGGACGCGGGAGACCCCGTAACGGCGCGCGAGCAGCTCCTCGGTGAGTCTGCTGCCGCGTTCGAAGACACCGGAGACGATGTCGTCACGGATTGCCGTGCATACCGAATGCGCCGGAATGCGCATGTCCGAACCTCCGCCTTAATCCCCGCGAAACGCGGCCGATCGACGCCTGTTCTGCGACTCTATTGCAATGCGACCGCATTTCCGACGCCGGGCCGGAATTCATGAATATCTTTTGGCCCGGATCCGGTTCCGCGGTCCGACTCCACGAGCCGGTCCGGCGGGTACGGCGAAGGCCCCGGCGGGGAGCCGGGGCCTTCGGAGGTGATGCGGTGCGGCGTCGGTCAGACGTTGACGCCGTGGGCGCGCAGATACGCCACGGGGTCCATGTCGGAGCCGTAAGACGGTGTGGTGCGCGCCTCGAAGTGGAGGTGCGGTCCGGTGGAGTTGCCGGTCGAGCCGGAGAGGCCGATCTGCTGGCCGCCGCGGACGCTCTGGCCGACCGAGACACCGATCGAGGAGAGGTGGCCGTACTGGGTGTACGTGCCGTCCGTCATCCGGAGCACGATGTTGTTGCCGTACGCGCCGCCCCAGCCGGCCTCGACGACCGTGCCGGCGCCGACGGCGACGACGGAGCTGCCGGAGGCGGCGTGGAAGTCGATGCCCGAATGGCGGCCGGAGGACCAGAGGGAACCGCTGGACTTGTAGCCGGTGGTGACGTACGAACCGGCGACGGGGAGCTGGAAGGCACCCAGGCGGGTGCGCTCGGCGGAACGGGCGGCGCGGGCCTTCGCCTCACGGGCCTTCTCTGCGCGGGCTTCGGCCTTCGCCCTCGCAGCCACCTCGGCCTTCGCCTTGGCCGCCGCGGCGGCCTTGGCCTTCGCCTCGGCGGCGAGGTGGGCCTGGTGCTTCTGCACGTCGGCCTGGAGCGCCACGCGGTCGGCGACGGTCTCCTCGATGGCGATGACCTGGGTCAGTCCGGTCTCGTCGACGGCGGGGGTGCCGGCATCCGCGGCGAGGGCCGGGGATGCCAGTCCGCCGATGACGCCCGTGGTGGCGAGAGCCGCGGCTCCGGCGACCCGTGCGCTCCTGCGCGTCAGACGGCTCGGGGCACGGTGCTTCCCGGTGGGGCGGATGAACGCCATGAAGTGACTGGTCCTTTCCTTCCTTCTCGCCTACCGGGTTAGCTGACGGGTTCGGAGCAGGAAGGTCTCCTACGGATCCCCGGCCTCGCACGAGGTCGCGGTATCCGATTCACCCCAGGGACTCATGGGTCCCCGGCTCCCCGGGCTCGCGCCCGACGGGGATTCGGCGATGGCTGTACGGCGCCGCGGATGCGGCATACGGGTGACGGACAGCTGAGCCGACGCTAGGCGGGGTCACTTTCAATCACCAAACGGACAGGCCGTTTTGTAGTGCATCCCACAGGGCATTCAGCCACTCAATGCAACATTTCGGACAAAAGGGAAGACCCCGGCGAGAACAGACTCGCAAGGGTCTCCCTATGTCCCGTTATGCGGGACTCTGTCGTATCAGCCGGCGACGACCGACACCTCGCCGATGCCCAGCGCCCTGACCGGCTCCGCGATCTGTGCCGCGTCGCCGACCAGGATCGTGACCAGCCGGTCCACCGGGAAGGCGTTGACCACCGCCGCGGTCGCCTCGACCGTGCCGGTCTCGGCCAGGCGTGCGTACAGCTGCGCCTGGTAGTCGTCCGGGAGGTGCTGCTCGACCTGGTCGGCGAGCGTGCCCGCGACCGAGGCGGCCGTCTCGAACTTCAGCGGGGCGACACCCACGAGGTTCTGCACGGCCGTCTCGCGCTCGGCGTCGGTCAGCCCGTCGGCCGCGAGCGTCCGCAGGACCTTCCACAGGTCGTCCAGCGCCGGTCCGGTGGACTCCGTGTCCACCGATCCGCTGATGGCCAGCATCGCCGCGCCGGTCGCCCCGGTCGCGGAGTCCGGCGCCGACGACCGCAGGACCTGCCCGAAGGCCCGCACGCCGTACGTGTAGCCCTTCTCCTCGCGCAGTACCCGGTCCAGCCGGGAGGTGAGGGTGCCGCCCAGGCAGTAGGTGCCCAGCACCTGGGCCGGCCACACGCTGTCGTGCCGGTCGGCGCCGACGCGGCCGAGCAGCAGCTGGGTCTGCACGGCGCCCGGCCGGTCGACGATCACCACGCGGCCGGTGTCGTCGGCGGTGATCGGCGGGACGGGACGGGGTTCCGCGGCGTCGCCCGACCAGTCGCCGATCGTGTCGGCGAGCAGCGCGTCCAGATCGATGCCGGTGAGGTCACCGACGACCACCGCGGTCGCGGTGGACGGGCGGACATGGGCCTCGTAGAAGGCGCGTACGGCCGCGGAATCGATCCGCTCCACCGTCTCCTCGGTTCCCTGCCGCGGGCGGGACATGCGCGCCGTGGCGGGGAACAGTTCCTTGGAGAGCTGCTTGGCGGCCCGCCGCGCCGGGTTGGCCTGCTCGTGCGGGATCTCGTCGAGCCGGTTGTTCACCAGCCGCTCGATCTCGGTGTCGGCGAACGCGGGTGCCCGCAGCGCCTCGGCGACCAGTCCGAGCGCCTTGGCCAGCCGGGAGGCCGGGACCTCCAGGGAGACCCGGATGCCGGGGTGGTCCGCGTGCGCGTCCAGGCTCGCGCCGCAGCGCTCCAGTTCGGCGGCGAACTCCTCGGCGGAGTGCTTGTCGGTGCCCTCGGACAGGGCCCGCGCCATGATCGTGGCCACGCCGTCGAGGCCCTCGGGCTCGGCGTCCAGCGGGGCGTCGAGGAAGATCTCGACCGCGACGACCTGCTGGCCGGGGCGGTGGCAGCGCAGCACCGTCAGCCCGCTGGGCAGGGCGCCGCGCTCGGGCGCGGGGAAGGCCCAGGGCCTGGCCGTGCCGGGCGTCGGCTGCGGGTGGTACTCCATCGATACTCCAGTCGCGGCAGCGTCGGTCACTTGTCCGCTCCTTCGTGCGTGTCGGTGTCGGCGTCCGTCTCGTCGGCGTCCGCCCCATCGGCGGACTCGGCCGGTTCGACCGGCTCGTAGACCAGCACCGCCCTGTTGTCGGGGCGCAGCTGCGCCTTGGCGGCCGCCTGGACCTCTTCCGCGGTGACGTCCAGGACCCGCCGGACGGCGGTCAGGGCGAGCTGCGGGTCACCGAACAGCACGGCGAACCGGCAGAGTTCGTCCGCGCGTCCCGCGACCGTGCCGAGCCGGTCCAGCCACTCGCGCTCCAACTGTGCCTGGGCACGCTCCATTTCCTCGGGCGTGGGGCCGTCGGCGGCGAACCGGGCCAGCTCCTCGTCGACCGCGGACTCGATCTGCGCCACCTCGACACCACCGGACGTCTTCACGTCCAGCCAGCCGAGCGACGGCGCGCCGGCCAGCCGCAGCAGTCCGAAACCGGCCGCGACGGCGGTGCGGTCGCGGCGTACCAGACGGTTGTGCAGCCGCGAGGACTCACCGCCACCGAGCACGGTCAGCGCGAGATCCGCAGCGTCGCACTCCCGGGTGCCGTCGTGCGGCAGCCGGTAGGCGGCCATCAGCGCCCGCGCGGGGACCTCCTCCTGGATCTCCTCGCGCAGCTGCTCGCCGATGATCTCGGGGAGCGTGCCGTCGCGCGGCGGCTGCTTGCCGTCGTGGGAAGGGATGGAGCCGAAGTACTTCTCGATCCAGGCGAGCGTCTGCTCCGGGTCGATGTCGCCGACGACCGACAGCACCGCGTTGTTGGGCGCGTAGTACGTACGGAAGAAGGTCCTCGCGTCCTCGAGGGTCGCGGCGTCCAGGTCGGCCATCGAGCCGATCGGGGTGTGGTGGTACGGGTGTCCCTCGGGGTAGGCGAGGGCGGTCAGCTTCTCGAACGCCGTGCCGTAGGGGACGTTGTCGTACCGCTGGCGGCGCTCGTTCTTGACGACGTCCCGCTGGTTCTCCATGGACTCCTCGTCGAGGGCGGCGAGCAGCGAGCCCATCCGGTCGGCCTCGAGCCACAGGGCCAGCTCCAGCTGGTGCGTGGGCATCGTCTCGAAGTAGTTGGTCCGCTCGAAACTGGTCGTCCCGTTGAGGGAGCCGCCGGCCCCCTGCACCAGCTCGAAGTGTCCGTTCCCCTTGACCTGTCCGGAGCCCTGGAACATCAGGTGCTCGAAAAGGTGAGCCAGACCCGTGCGCCCCTTGACCTCGTGGCGCGAACCGACGTCGTACCAGAGGCACACCGCGGCGACCGGGGTCAGATGGTCCTCGGAGAGCACCACGCGCAGGCCGTTGGCCAGACGGTGCTCGGTCGCTGTCAAGCCGCCGGAGCCGGCCTGGGCTGTGGCCGTGTGACCCATGGGCATGTACGTCCCTTCGATCGCGATACTGAAAATCCTGCGAGACCTGCCACTGTAAGCAAGCGCACCGACACCTGGCGAAGTTCCCGTGCCGCAGAAGTCCCTGAAAGAGCGCTTGGGACGGGTCGAGGTCGGGCTTGTCGGTGCGGCGGTCCACAATGGTCCGCGTCAGAACCTGAGGTTGCCCGAACAGAATCCGTGAAGGAGTCGCAGCAGCGATGGCCCGCCGCAGCACGAAGACCCCGCCGCCGGACGACTTCGAGGAGAAGATCCTCGACATCGACGTCGTCGACGAAATGCAGGGCTCCTTCCTCGAGTACGCGTACTCGGTGATCTACTCACGGGCCCTGCCCGACGCCCGTGACGGCATGAAGCCGGTGCACCGCCGCATCGTGTACCAGATGAACGAGATGGGCCTGCGCCCCGACCGCGGCTATGTGAAGTGCGCCCGCGTCGTCGGCGAGGTCATGGGCAAGCTGCATCCGCACGGCGACGCGTCGATCTACGACGCCCTGGTACGGATGGCGCAGCCGTTCTCGATGCGGCTCCCCCTCGTCGACGGGCACGGAAACTTCGGCTCGCTCGGCAACGACGACCCGCCGGCCGCCATGCGGTACACCGAATGCCGGATGGCCGACGCCACGTCGCTGATGACCGAGTCGATCGACGAGGACACCGTCGGTTTCCAGTCGAACTACGACGGCCAGGAGCAGGAACCGGTCGTCCTCCCGGCCGCGTACCCGAACCTCCTGGTCAACGGTTCGTCCGGGATCGCGGTCGGCATGGCGACCAACATGCCGCCGCACAACCTGGGCGAGGTCATCGCCGCCGCCCGCCATCTGATCAGGCATCCGGGCGCGGACCTGGAGACCCTGATGCGGTTCGTCCCCGGGCCCGACCTGCCGACCGGCGGCCGGATCGTGGGCCTCGGCGGCATCAAGGACGCGTACGCCGCGGGACGCGGTACGTTCAAGATCCGTGCGACCGTCGCGGTGGAGAACGTGACGGCGCGCCGCAAGGGTCTGGTCGTCACCGAACTGCCCTTCTCCGTCGGCCCGGAGAAGGTGATCGCCAAGATCAAGGACCTGGTCTCGGCGAAGAAGCTCCAGGGCATCGCCGACGTCAAGGACCTCACCGACCGCGAGCACGGGCTCCGCCTGGTCATCGAGGTCAAGAACGGCTTCGTGCCCGAGGCCGTGCTGGAGCAGCTCTACAAGCTGACGCCGATGGAGGAGTCCTTCGGCATCAACAACGTGGCGCTGGTCGACGGTCAGCCGCTCACGCTGGGTCTCAAGGAGCTCCTCGAGGTCTATCTCGACCACCGCTTCGACGTGGTGCGCCGCCGCAGCGAGTTCCGCCGGACCAAGCGCCGCAACCGGCTGCACCTGGTCGAAGGCCTCCTGGTCGCGCTGATCGACATCGACGAGGTCATCCGGCTCATCCGGTCCAGCGACAATTCGGCCCAGGCGAAGGAGCGGCTCATCGAGCACTTCTCGCTGAGCGAGATCCAGACGCAGTACATCCTGGACACACCCCTGCGCCGGCTCACCCGGTTCGACCGGATCGAGCTGGAGAGCGAGCGGGACCGGCTCAACGTCGAGATCGGCGAGCTGACGGCGATCCTCGAATCGGATGCCGAGCTGCGGAAGCTGGTCTCCGCCGAACTGGCCGCGGTTGCGAAGAAGTTCGGCACCGACCGGCGTACGGTGCTGCTGGAGTCGGCCGGTTCGCAGGTCGCCTCGGTGCCGCTCGAGGTGGCCGACGACCCGTGCCGGGTGCTGCTGTCCTCGACCGGTCTGCTGGCCCGTACGGCCACCGGCGACCCGATCGTGGTCGCCGAGGACGCCAAGCGCGCCAAGCACGATGTGATCGTGTCGGCGGTGCCTGCGACGGCGCGGGGCGATGTCGGCGTGGTGACGTCCACCGGACGGTTGCTGCGGCTCGCGGTGATCGATCTGCCTCAGCTGCCGGACACCCACGCGGCGCCGAACCTTTCGGGCGGCGCGCAGGTCTCGGAGTTCCTCACACTGGGGGCGGACGAGGAGATCATCTGCCTCACCACGCTCGACGAGTCCTCCCCCGGGCTGGCGATCGGCACCCTGCAGGGAGTGGTCAAGCGCGTGGTGCCGGACTATCCGGCCAACAAGGACGAGCTGGAGGTCATCACCCTCAAGGACGGTGACCGGATCGTCGGCGCCGCCGAACTGCGGACGGGCGAGGAGGATCTCGTCTTCATCACGTCCGACGCACAGCTGCTGCGCTACCCGGCACAGCAGGTACGGCCGCAGGGCCGGCCCGCCGGCGGTATGGCGGGCGTGAAGCTGACGGCGGGTGCCGAGGTGCTCTCGTTCGGTGCGGTGGACCCGGCGGTGGACGCGATGGTGTTCACGGTGGCCGGCTCGCACGGCACGCTGGACGACTCGGTGCTGACGGCGAAGCTCACGCCGTTCGACCAGTATCCGCGCAAGGGGCGGGCCACCGGCGGGGTGCGCTGTCAGCGCTTCCTCAAGGGCGAGGACGTCCTGGTGTTCGCCTGGGCGGGCGCGATCCCGGCACGGGCGGCCCAGAAGAACGGGGCACCGGTCGGGCTGCCGGATGCGGATCCGCGGCGCGACGGCTCGGGGACGCCGCTCACCGCGCCGGTCGCGGTGATCGCGGGACCGGTGTAAGGGAGCCTGCTCAGCCGTCCGGCTGCTGTACGTACCGCAGGACGCCCCACATGCTCCGCTCATGTGCGGCGTCCTGCTCCATGCCGGGCCGCCGGACCGTGTGCGCCGCCGGTACGGCGCTTTCGCGGCAGCCGGACAGCTCCTTGTGCAGGGTGTCCCGATCGACCCCGGAGCCGATCAGGACGAGCTGGGTGAGGCGAGGCTCGTCGCGCGTCCAGGGCCTTGGGGCGAACCGCAGGAACCGGCCGACGGCGTGCACGGCGTACCTGTTGGCGCGGTCGCCCGATCCGAAGTCGACGAATCCCTTGATCCGGTAGAGGCCCTCCGGCCGGGAATCGAGGAAGGCCATCAGCCGGCGGGGATTCATCGGTGCGTCCGCGGTGAAGGCGAGACTCTCGTACGCGGTGTGCAGATGGCCCGGGTGCCCCTCGGTCCCGCCGTCCTCCAGCAGGAGGTCCTCGAAGGTGAGCTGGCGCGTCCGCTCGTCGCCGTCGGGCCGGAGCACCGGGTCGAAGAGCAGCTCAGGGTCGATGCGCCCGTACGCCGCGCAGATCACGGCCGCCCTGCTGCCGGTGGCCCTGACAGCGGCCCTGACGCGGTCCTGTTCCTCGGGGGCGACCCGGTCCGTCTTGTTCAGCACGACGAGATCGGCGATGCCGAGATGGCGCTCGATCTCCGGATGACGCTCCCGGGTGGCACCGAACTCGGCGGCGTCGACGACCTCCACGAGCCCCCCGTACACGATGTGCGGGTTCTCGCTGGCCAGCAGCATCCGCACGAGCTCCTGCGGTTCGGCCAGTCCGCTCGCCTCGATGACGATCACGTCGAGGCGGGCGGCGGGCCGGGTCAGGGTTTCCAGGAAGGTGTCGAGTTCGCCGGCGTCGACGGCGCAGCACAGGCATCCGTTGCCCAGCGAGACGGTCGAGCCGACCTGACCCGAGACCGTCATGGCGTCGATCTCGATGGAGCCGAAGTCGTTGACGATCACACCGATCCGGTTCCCCGCACGGTGACGCAGGATGTGGTTGAGCAGCGTCGTCTTACCGGAGCCGAGGAACCCCGCCAGAACGATGACCGGGATCCGGTGCCTGCGGGACGGGGACGGCGGATTCAACGAGGCCCTCCTGGGGGGACGTCAGGGAGCCGGGACCGGCTGCGGCGGGGGCGGACCGACGTATCGGGCCGCTGGGCGGATGATCTTGGAGTCGTCCGCCTGCTCCAGGATATTGGCGCTCCAGCCGACCACCCGCGCCGCACAGAAGGTTGGGGTGAACATGTCCCGTGGCAGCCCGCACAGCTCCATGACGACGCCCGCGTAGAACTCCACGTTGGTGTGCAGCTCACGTCCCGGTTTGAGCTCGGCCAGGATTGCCTCGACCTGGCGTTCCACCTCTACGGCGAAGTCGACGAGCGGACCGCCGAAACTCTGGGCGATCCCGCGCAGCATCCGGGAGCGCGGGTCCTCTGTGCGGTAGACGGGGTGACCGAAGCCCATGATCCGTTCGCCCGCCAGAACCCGCCCGCGGATCCAGCCGTCGATCCGGTCGGGGGTGCCGATCGCGTCCAGGGTGTCGAGCGCGCGGCTGGGCGCTCCGCCGTGCAACGGCCCGGAGAGCGCGCCGACGGAGGCCACCAGACAGGCGGCGATGTCCGCGCCGGTGGACGCGACGACCCGGCCGGTGAAGGTCGAGGCATTGAAGCCGTGGTCGACGGTGGAGATCAGATACTGCTCGACGGCCCTGACGCGCGCCGCGTCGGGCTCCGCACCGGTGAGCATGTACAGGTAGTTGGCGGCGTACGGCAGATCGTCGCGCGGTTCGACCGGTTCGAGGCCCCGGCCGAGCCGGTACAGGGCGGTCAGCACGGTGGGGACGGCGGCGCAGGCGGCCAGCGCATCGCTGCGGCGCCGGTCACCGTCGATGTCGTACACCGGGCGGAAGCCGGCCGAGGCGCCGAGCAGCGACAGGGCGGTGCGCAGCCCGGCCAGGGGGCCGGAGACGGCGCCGGCACGGGCTATGGCGGGGAGGGCGTCGCGGACCTCCGGGGGCAGCCGGCGCAGGGCGGCGGTGCGGGCGGCGAAGTCGGCGCGGGCGGCCGGGCCGGGCAGCTCCCCGTGGAACATCAGGTACCAGACGTCCTCGAAGCTGCGGGTCTGCGCAAGCTCGACCGCCGAGTACTGCCGGTAGTGGTAGAAGCCCTCACGCCCTCGGACGTCACCGAGGGCGGTGTCCGTGACGACGACACCGGCGAGGCCTCGTGGCACCTGGAGCGGCGTTCCGCTGGTCATGGTCGACATGTCTTCCTCCGAGAACTTCTGTTCAACCGCATCACTATTGATTTGACTGTCTATGATGGATTTAAATCTTGTCAACGTTGATTGAATCAACATGGATACGGTGAGCAGCATGAAGGATCAAGCAGCACCCGGCGATCACGCCGGAGCGGGTGCGGAGCGGCTCACCACGCGCGAGACGGCCGAGCGGCTGGGGGTGAAGCCGGAGACGGTGTACGCGTACGTCAGCCGGGGGCAGCTGACCAGTCACCGTGCCCCCGGCGGCCGCGGCAGTACGTTCGACGCCGCCGAGGTCGATGCGCTGATCCGGCGCACGGGCCGCAGGGAGCCCCAGCCCGCTGCCGGTGACCTGGTCTTCCGTACCGGTATCACGCTGATCGAGAGCGACCGCTACTACTTCCGCGGGGTCGATGCGACCGAACTGGCCACGCACTTCGCCTACGAGGAGGTCGCCGAATGGCTGTGGACCGGCGAACTCCGGCCCGGCCTGCGCTTCGCCGCCCCTGCCGAGGCACTGGCCGCGGCGCGCCGGACCGTCGGCGCGCTGCCCGCGCACAGCGGGTCGACGGACCGGCTGCGGGTCGCGCTCGCCGCCGCGGCGGCAGCCGACCCCCTGCGCTTCGATCTCTCGCGCGAGGCGGTACTCGGCAGTGCTCGGAGCCTGATCCCGACCCTGGTCCGCGCGCTGCCGGCCGTTGCCGGCGCGCCCTCGGCACCCGACGACGGGACCGCTGCGCACCCGCCCCGGCTGGCACACCAGCTGTGGCCGAAACTCACCGCTCGACCGGCCGACGAGGCCTCACTCGCCGTACTGGACGCCGCTCTCGGCCTTCTGATCGACCACGATCTGGCCGCGTCGACACTGGCCGCCCGGGTCGCCGCGTCCGCCCACGCCCATCCATATGCGGTGATCTCCGCGGGCCTCGGCGTTCTGGAGGGTCCCCTGCACGGCGCCGCGAGCAGCCTGGCGCACCGGATGCTCAGCGAGGTCCTGGAGCGGGGCGGCGCGGCTCCGGTGGTCGCGGACCATCTCCGCACCGGCCGCCCGGTGCCGGGACTCGGGCACCGGCTCTACACGGCCGAGGACCCGCGCGCCCGCGCGCTGTTCGCCCTGCTGGCGAAGGTCCCGCAGGCGGCGCCCGCGCTGGCCGCGGCTCGCGACGTGGTCACCACGACCGCCCGCCACACCCCGCTGCACGCCAACATCGATCTGGCGCTGGCCGTGCTCTCCGTCGCCTCGGGCATGGACGCGGAGGCGGGTGAGACGGTCTTCGCGGTGTCCCGTACAGCGGGCTGGATCGCCCATGCCCTGGAGGAGTACGGCGAACGCCCGCTCCGGATGCGTCCCAACGGCCAGTACACGGGCCCCCGCCCGCCACAGCCGCTGCCCACCTCGGGATCAGCTCTCACCGGACAGGGACCGCAATAGGCGGACAATGGGACGCAAAATATCGACGATCAGGAGGAAATGTCCCTCGGCGGCTGCGCGGTCGACCCCCGCACCACGAGTTCCGGTTCGAAGAGCAGCTCGTCCGAGGGCACGGTACGGCCTCCGATCTGCACGGAGAGCAGCTCGACGGCGGCACGCCCCATCGCCTCGATCGGCTGCCGGACCGTGGTCAGAGGCGGCTCGGTGCAGTTCATGAAGGCGGAGTCGTCGTAGCCGACGACCGAGACGTCGGCGGGCACGGAGAGGCCTCGACGGCGGGCCGCACGCACCGCCCCGAGGGCTAGGGGGTCGCTGGCGCAGATGATGCCGGTGACGCCCTGGTCCAGCAGGCGCATGGCGGCGGCCTGTCCGCCCTCCAGCGAGAACATGGCCCTGGCCACCCACTCGTCGGGCACGGTCGTACCGGCCTCCCCGGCAAGTGCACGGGCAGCGGCGAGCTTTCGCTGGGAGGGCACGTGGTCGGAGGGGCCGAGCACCAGGCCGATGCGCTCGTGACCGAGCGAGACGAGATGACGCCAGGCCTGCTCGACGGCGACGGAGTCGTCGCAGGAGACCCCGGGGAACCCGAGGTGGGCGATGGCGGCGTTGATCAGGACGACCGGGATCCTGCGGTCGGCGAGCACCTTGTAGTGATCGTGCGGGGCATCGGCCTGATGGTAGAGGCCGCCCGCGAAGACCACTCCCGACACCTGCTGCTGCAGCAGCAGCTCCACGTAGTCGGCCTCGGAGACACCGCCCTTGGTCTGGGTGCACAGGACGGGGGTCAGGCCCTGCTGGGCGAGCGCACCGCCCACCACCTCGGCGAAGGCCGGGAAGATCGGGTTCTGCAGCTCCGGCAGAACCAGCCCGACCAGCCGGGCCCGCTCACCGCGCAGCTGCGTCGGACGCTCGTAACCGAGCACGTCGAGCGCGGAGAGGACGGCCTTCCGGGTGGCGTCGGAGACGCCGGGCTTGCCGTTGAGCACCCGGCTGACCGTGGCCTCGCTGACTCCAACCTTCTGTGCCACCTGAGCAAGTCGTCGCGTCATACGCGCAAGATTAGCGAAAAAAACGCAAACGGATTGCGTGAGGTCGGAAAGAAGACAGATTTCAGGAAGCGGACGAAGGCGTTCTACCTTCGTACGATGAGCGCCCCACCGCCCACCCCCCGCAGACCGCGACGGTTCGGCCCGCCGCAGCGGGTCTTCTCCCAGGTGTTGCTGATGCAGCTCGCCGTCGCCACCGGCGTCACCGTACTCGCCACCGGCCTCTTTCTGGCACCCCTCAGCGCACAGCTCGACGACGAGGCGATGCACCGCGCGCTCGCCATCGCGCAGAGCACAGCGGCCCAGCCAGAGATCACCGAGTCGCTGCTCAGCACGATCCCGGCCCCGGGCGGACCCGTGCAATCCGCGGCCGAGCGGATCAGACGCTCCACCGGCGCCGAGTACGTCGTCGTGATGGACCGGCATGGAGTGCGCTGGTCGCATCCCGACACCGGCCGGATCGGCAAGGTCGTCTCCACCGATCCCAGCGAGGCTCTCGCGGGCGACGAGGTCATGGAGATCGACAGAGGCACACTGGGACGTTCGGCCCGGGGAAAGGTGCCGCTCCGCGGCGACACGGGCCGCGTGGTGGGCGCCGTCTCCGTCGGTATCGCGTACGACAGCGTCCGGGCCCGCCTCCTGGCGGCGATCCCGGGGCTGCTCGCCTATGCCGGCGGGGCGCTGGCGGTCGGGGCGCTCGCGGCCTATCTGATCTCCCGCCGCCTCCAGCGGCAGACGCATGACCTGGCCTTCTCCGACATCTCCGCGCTGCTGGCGGAACGCGAGGCGATGCTGCACAGCATCCGCGAAGGGGTCGTCGCGCTCGACCCCGCGGGGCGCGTCCGGCTTCTGAACGACGAGGCGCAGCGGCTGCTCGGGCTGGGCCCCGATGCCGCCGGCCTGCCGCTCGACGAGGTGCTCGGCCGGGGACGGACGGCGGATGTGCTCGCAGGCCGGGTGGTGGGCGACGACCTGCTGACCGTACGCGGCAGCCGGGTGCTGCTCGCCAACCGGATGCCGACCGCTGACGGAGGCGCCGTCGCCACCCTCCGCGACCGCACCGAACTCGAGGATCTGGGCCGTGAGCTCGACTCGACCCGCGGTCTGATCGACGCCCTGCGCGCGCAGGACCACGAACACGCCAACCGGCTGCACACCCTCCTCGGCCTGCTGGAGCTGGAGATGCACGAGGACGCGATGGAGTTCGTCACCGAGGTCGTCGGGGTCCACCGGGCCACCGCCGAGCAGGTCACCGAGAAGGTCCACGACCCACTGCTCGCGGCCCTGCTGGTCGGCAAGACGACGGTCGCCGCGGAGCGTGGCGTCTCGCTGCGCCTTGCGCCAGGCACACTGCTCCCCGACCGGTTGGTGGACCCTCGCGGGCTCGTCACCGTGGTCGGCAACCTCGTCGACAACGCCATGGACGCGGCCGCCGGGCCGAGCGGTGCCCTGATCGAACTGGAACTGCGCGCGGAGGACCGCACGGTGGTGCTGCGGGTTCGCGACAGCGGCCCCGGCGTCCCCGCAGGGCAACGCGAGTCGATTTTCACCGAGGGCTGGTCGACGAAGGAACTCCCGGCGCACGGCGGCAAGCGGGGCCTGGGGCTCGCGCTGGTGCGGAAGCTCGCCGAACGGCAGGGGGGCAGCGCGGCCGTCGGCATGGCGCCGGGCGGCGGTGCCGAGTTCACCGTGATTCTGCCGGAGGCCCTCACCGGAACCGGGCCCACTGAGGCAGACCTTCCGGAAGCGGGCGTCATGGGAGTGGGCCGATGATCCAGGTCCTGGTCGTGGACGACGACGTCCGGGTCGCGCGGATCAACGCGGCGTACGTGTCCAAGGTGCCCGGTTTCCAAGTGGCCGCGCAGGCACACAGCGCCGCCGAGGCCCTCGCCGCGGTCGAATCGCATCACGTGGACCTCGTCCTGCTGGACCACTACATGCCCGACCGCAATGGACTGGCCGTGGTACGGGAGCTGCGCAGGCTGGGCCACCGCACCGACGTGATCATGGTGACGGCGGCCCGCGACGTGGCCACCGTGCAGGAGGCCATGCGGCACGGCGCGCTGCAGTACCTGGTGAAGCCCTTCACGTATGCCGGACTGCGGACCAAGCTGGAGGCGTACGCGGCACTGCACCGCACCTTGGAAAGCGGTGGCGAGGCCGAACAGGGGGAGGTGGACCGGCTCTTCGGCGCACTGTGGGCGGCGGGCGAGCCGGACCTCCCCAAGGGGCACTCCCCCACCACCGCGGAACTGGTCCGCCAGGCACTGCGGGACGCCGACGGGCCGCTCTCCGCGCAGGAGATCGCGGAGAGCGCCGGAATGAGCCGGCAGACCGCACAGCGCTATCTCAAACTCCTGGAGCGGACGGGGCGGGTGCGGCTGACTCTGCGGTACGGCGAGACGGGCCGCCCCGAGCACCGCTACACGTGGGCGAAGCCGTAGCGCCTCTCCCGTGGCGGCCCGCGGGCCCGGAGTTCCGGCGGTCCGCCGGCCCGGTCTTCGGGCGCCGGGCCCGCGGGGTGCTCGCACTCGGGGCCGTACCGGCCGTTGTGGCCGGCTACACCGCCCCGGCCCCGGTCAGCGCGCGGACCTCGGTCTCCGCGTGCTTGGCGGTGTCGGGCGGCTCGGGCGAGGTGACCGTACCGATCCAGCCGGCCAGGAAGCCGAGCGGGATGGAAACCAGACCGGGGTTCTCCAGCGGGAAGAACTGGAAGTCGACGCCGGGGAGGAGCGAGGTGGGGCTGCCGGAGACGACCGGGGACAGCAGTACGAGCAGCACCGCGGGGATCAGCCCGCCGTAGACCGACCAGACCGCTCCCCGTGTGGTGAAGTTCCGCCAGAACAACGAGTAGAGCAGCACCGGCAGATTCGCCGAGGCCGCCACGGCGAAGGCGAGTCCCACCAGGAAGGCCACGTTCAGGTCCTGGGCGACCAGGCCGAGCGCGATGGCCGCCACTCCGATCCCGGCCGCGGCGATCCGCGCCACGGTGACCTCGCTGTGCTGCTTGGAGCCCGGTCGTCTGAGCGAGGCGTAGAGGTCGTGTGCCACCGAGGCCGACGAGGCGAGCGTGACCCCTGCGACAACGGCGAGGATGGTCGCGAAGGCGACGGCGGCGACCACGGCGAAGAGGATCGTCCCGCCGGTGGAGCCTTCGCCGCCGCCGAGGACCAGCGCCAGCAGTGGAACCGCAGTGTTGCCGGCGGGATTCGACGCGCGTACGTCCGCCGGGCCGACCAGCGCCGCTGCCCCGAACCCGAGCACGATCGTCATCAGGTAGAAGCTGCCGATCAGGCCGATGGACCAGACGACAGATCGACGGGCGGCCCGGGCGGTGGGCACGGTGTAGAAACGCGACAGGATGTGCGGCAGTCCGGCCGTACCCAGCACCAGGGCGAGCCCCAAGGACACGAAGTCGAACCGTGCGGTCCAGCTCCCGCCGTACTTGAGGCCGGGCGAGAGGAACTTGAGCCCGTGCCCGCTCCGTTCGGCGGCGGAGTTCAGCAGGGCATTGACATTGCCGTGGAAGTGGACCAGCACGAGCACGGTGAGCACACTCGCGCCCACCAACAGCAGCACGGCCTTGACGATCTGGATCCAGGTCGTGGCGCGCATCCCGCCGAGCGACACATAGATCACCATGAGCGCCCCCACCCCGATGACGGTCCAGGTGCGGGCCGCGTCACTCGTGCCGCCGAGGAGCAGGGCGACCAGGCTGCCGGCGCCCACCATCTGCGCCACCAGGTAGAGCACGGAGACGGTGACCGAGGAGGTGCCTGCCGCGATCCGTACCGGGCGTTCGGCCATCCGCGCCGCCACCACGTCGGCGAGGGTGAACCGGCCGCAGTTACGGACGAGTTCGGCGACGAGCAGCAGGACGACGAGCCACGCGACGAGGAAGCCGACCGAGTAGAGCATGCCGTCGTAGCCGAACAGTGCGATGACGCCGGAGATCCCCAGGAAGGACGCGGCCGACATGTAGTCGCCGGCGATGGCGAACCCGTTCTCCATGGGGGAGAACAGCCGGCCGCCCACATAGAACTCCTCCTCCGAACCGTGCCGGTTGCGGCTCACCCAGGTGGTGATGGCGAGGGTCACTGCGACGAATGCGCTGAACAGCAGGAGCGCCAGGGTCTGATGGTTCCCGCTCAATGCCCGATCCCCCGCGTCATCTCCTGGGTCTGCCAGCGCAGATCGAGTGCCGCCCGGTCCCTGCGCAGTCGCGCATGGCGTGCGTACGCCCCGGTGAGCAGGAACGTCGTGAGGAACTGGCCGAGTCCCGCGACCATCGCCACATTGACCGCCCCGGCCACCGGATGGGCCATCAGCCCAGGCGCGGTGATGGCCGCGACCACGTAGACGAGGTACCAGACGAGGAAGGCGAGGGTGGCGGGGACGACGAACCGCCGGTACCGGCGGCGCACTTCCTGGAAGGCCTCACTGCGCTGCACCTCCACATAGATGTCGGCCGCGCTGTGGCCGCGCTGTGGGGCCACTGGTCCGGGTGGCCCGACGGGCACGAAGCCTCCTGCACCGTCCAGCTCGCCCCATCCGGAGGCCAGCGCGTCGTACCACGGGTCCTCGAGCCGCATCGCTGCGGTGTCGCGCCCTGCTTCCTTCTCCACCGAACAACTCCCCTTGTCCACGGACCACTTCGGCCGCGTACTCAAGAATGGGCAGATCGGGAAGATCCCGGGCACTTCATTCGCCGGTCTTCACCTCTTCAGGTGAAGGATCTCCCGGGCGGCTGTGCGAGACCCCGAACATACGCATAGCGGACGGCCTGAGCCCTGTCGCGTACTCCGGCCTTGGCGAAGAGGTTGTTGATGTGACTCTTCACCGTGGCCTGCGAGATGTGCAGTTCGCGGGCGATCTCCTGGTTGGACCTGCCGTCGGCGATCAGGACGAGCACCTCCGCCTCACGGGGCGTGAGCCCGTCGGGCAGCATCGCCTCGACGGACGGCGGTGCATCGGCCCCGAACGCCGTGGTGACCCGCTCCAGCAGCCGGCGCTGCACCACGGGCGAGAGTCCGGCCTCGCCCGACAGCACCGCCTGGATGGCCCGTACGATCTCGTCCCCGCCGGCGTCCTTGGTGAGATAGCCGCGGGCCCCCGCCCGGAGCGCGGGAAAGAGCGAGTCGTCGTCCGCGAACGTGGTGAGGACCACCACCTGCGTGCTCGGGTACTCCTTGCGAATCCGCCTTGTTGCCTCCACCCCGTCGCAGCGCGGCATCCGGAGATCCATCAGAACCACATCGGGTGACTGCTCGGCGACGAGCGCGACGGCCTCCTCCCCGTCCCTCGCCGATCCCACGACCTCGATACCGGGCAGCAGTCCCAGCAGCATCACGATTCCCTCGCGCACCACCGACTGGTCATCGGCGACCACGACCCGCGCGTTCACGCGGGAACCCGCAGACTCACCACGAATCCCTCCTCGCCATCGCCCGGAGCTGCCTCCAGCGTCCCGCCGAGCAGCTCGGCGCGCTCCTTCATCCCCAGCAGACCGTATCCGGAGCCACTGACAGCGAGCTCGTCCACGGGCCGGCGGCCTCCCCTGTCCCTGACCTCCAGGGCGACCTCGTCCGGCAGATATTCCAGTCGTACGAGGACGGTCGCCCCCGGCGCGTGCTTGCGCACATTGGTCAGTGCCTCCTGCGCCACCCGCCGGACCGCTTGCGAGGCCTCGGCGGTGAGCTGCCGTCGCTCTCCGGCCACGACCACCTCGCCCGGCTCCGCAGCCACCAGCTGTCTCAGGAAATCCTCGACCGGGGTGACCTCCCCGCGCAGCGCGGAGAGCGCCTGCCGGGTCTCGGCGAGTCCTTCCCGCGCCATCGAACGGGCCGCCACCACCCGCTCCAGCACCTGATCCCGGAATTCCCCGGACGGCTCCCGCTCGATGAGCAGGCGTGCCGCCTCCAGGTGCACCAGCTGCGCGGAGAGGCTGTGTGCGAGTACGTCGTGGATCTCACGGGCGATCCTGGACCGCTCGTCCAGAGCCGCCGATTCGGCCTCCGCCACCCGGGCGGCCCGCTCCTGGGCCAGGAGCCGCTGGGCGCTGCCTCGGGCCTCCGCATCCAGTCGGAGCACGTATCCCGCGAGGCAGAGACCCGCCGTGGTCGCCGCCGTCGTCAGCCAGCCGTCGGTGTTGACAGCTGCGTACGCGGCCAGTGCGACGGCAGTGGCGGGAACACCGGCCGAGAGCGGCAGCCGCTCCAGGGCCGTGACCGCGCAGCCGCACCACAGGACCACGGCCGGCAGCCCAGCACCGGCCTGCTGCGCCCCGAAGGCCACCGCCAGCAGCAGGGCCATCAGCCCGAGGGACGGCCACAGTCGGTGTTCCAGGCTGGTCCGGTAGAAAGCCCGGGCCGCCCAGGCACAGCCCGCGACGCCCAGCAGACCGGCCAGGACCTCCCAGGGCCCGAACCTTCCGTTGGTGAACGTGCCCCACAGCATGAGAGTCAGCACGAGTACACGCACGGTCCAGGCGATGGCCGCCCTCGGGCGGGTGCGGCTCCGTCGGGAAAGGGCCTCCCGGGACGGCCAGCTCGTCCATGCAACGCGTGTCACACACGGTCCTTCCAAGCCGGCTGCGGTGACGGACCGACGGCAGCACCACCGTACGCCGGACGCACTTCACGGGCCCGCAGGGCCAGCACGCCGCTGCGCACGAGCAGCGTCACCGCTAGAGCCGCCATCAGCGCGCTGCTGCCCTGTCGTATGTCCGACATCGTGGCGGCTCCGTAGAGGGCGGCTCTCAGCACCAGGCCCCCGGCCCACACGAAGGCCGTGGCCCTGGTGCCCTTGCTCCACAGCGAGCCGTCCGGCTCGTGCCACAGCCGGGCCGTCCAGCCCCAGCCCGCACCGGTGACGAGCCCCACCAGCAGTTCGGCGCCTAGGAACGTCACGGACAGCGCCTCGTGGCGCGGGTCCGTCAGTCCCGGTTCGCGCAGGGCCATGTAGATCAGGATGCCCGGCAGGATCCACCAGCGCCGGTCGTCCGAGATCCGCCGTGCTCTGCACTGGCGGACCACGACGAGAACGATGACGGCGATGATCACCAGAACACTGATGGCTCCGGACATGACGGCCTCCGAGGTGCGGGAAGGTTCAACGCCTTCGACGCTACGGAAAAGACCAGGTCAGGAGATCGGCTCAGGGGTTGATCGTGGGTGGAGACGGTGTCTCCACCCGTGGGTGGAGACGGTGTCCGCCGGTCAGGCGTCGATACGCGAGCGGTCCAGCGTGGCCGCGGAGCTGGTGATGAATTCCTTGCGGGGCGCGACCTCGTTGCCCATCAGCAGATCGAAGACCTGCTCGGCCGAATCCAGGTCACCGATGTTGATCCGCCGCAGCGTGCGGTGGCGCGGATCCATCGTCGTCTCCGCCAGCTGGTCGGCGTCCATCTCGCCCAGACCCTTGTACCGCTGGATCGAGTCCTTGTACCGGACGTTCTTGCGCTGCAGCTCCAGCAGTTTCTGGCGCAGCTCGCCGTCGGAGTACGTGTAGATGTACTTGTCCTGACCCTTCTTGGGCTGGACGAGCTCGATGCGGTGCAGCGGAGGCACAGCGGCGAAGACACGTCCCGCCTCGACCATCGGCCGCATGTACCGCTGGAAGAGCGTGAGCAGCAGGATGCGGATGTGCGCGCCGTCGACATCGGCGTCGACCAGCAGCACGATCTTGCCGTAACGGGCGGCGTCGATGTCGAAGGTCCGGCCGGATCCGGCCCCTATGACCTGGATGATCGCCCCGCACTCGGCGTTCTTCAGCATGTCCGAGACGGACGCCTTCTGGACATTGAGGATCTTGCCGCGGATCGGCAGGAGTGCCTGGAACTCGCTGTTCCGGGCAAGCTTCGCCGTACCCAGCGCGGAGTCCCCCTCGACGATGAAGAGCTCGCTGCGGTCCACGTCGTCGCTGCGGCAGTCCGCGAGCTTGGCCGGGAGCGACGAGGACTCCAACGCGGTCTTACGACGCTGGGCGTCCTTGTGCTGACGGGCCGCGATGCGGGTGCGCGCAGCGGCGACCGCCTTGTCCAGTACCGCCCTGGCCTGGGCCTTGGCGTCCCGCTTGGTGGACGTCAGGAAGGCCTTGAGCTCCTTGGCGACGACGTTGGCCACGATCCGGTTGGCCGCCGAGGTGCCGAGCACCTCCTTGGTCTGGCCCTCGAACTGCGGCTCCGCCAGCCGTACGGTGACGACCGCGGTGAGGCCCTCCAGGGCGTCGTCCTTGACGATGTCGTCCTCGGCCACCCGCAGCAGCTTCGCGGAGCGGAGCACCTCGTTGATCGTCTTGGTCACGGAGCGTTCGAATCCGGTGACGTGGGTGCCGCCCTTCGGGGTGGCGATGATGTTGACGAAGGACTTGAGGTTGGTGTCGTATCCCGTGCCCCAGCGCATGGCGATGTCGACCACCAGCTCGCGCGTCACCTCGGTCGCCGTCATGTGCCCGCGGTCGTCGAGCACGGGCACCGTCTCCTTGAAGGTGCCCTGTCCGGTCAGCCGCAGAACGTCGCAGACCGCCTTGTCCTGCGCGAGGTAGTCGCAGAATTCGCTGATGCCGCCGTCGAAGCGGAACGTCTCCTCGATCTTGCCCTGGCCGTCCAGACCTCGCTCGTCGCGCACCACGATGGTGAGGCCGGGGACGAGGAACGCCGTCTGCCGGGCCCGCTGGTGAAGCGTCTCCAGGCCGAGCTTGGCGTCCTTGAGGAAGATCTGCCGGTCGGCCCAGTAACGCACCCTGGTGCCGGTGCGTGCCTTCGGGACCCGCTTCCCCTTGCGGAGGCCGTTGGCCGGGTCGAACGGGCTGTCCGGCCCCTGCTCGGTGAAGATGCCGGGGACACCGCGCCGGAAGCTGATCGAGTGGGTCGCGCTGTTGCGGTCGACCTCGACGTCGAGACGGGCCGAGAGCGCGTTGACGACGGAGGCTCCGACACCGTGCAGACCGCCCGACGCGGCGTACGACCCACCGCCGAACTTTCCGCCGGCGTGCAGCTTGGTCATGACGACCTCGATGCCGGACAGACCGGTCTTGGGTTCCACGTCGACGGGAATGCCTCGGCCGTTGTCGCGGACCTCGACGGAGTTGTCGTCGTGGAGGATGACCTCGATGTGATCACAGTAGCCGCCGAGTGCCTCGTCGACGGAGTTGTCGATGATCTCCCAGAGGCAGTGCATGAGGCCGCGGCTGTCGGTCGACCCGATGTACATCCCGGGACGCTTGCGGACCGCTTCGAGCCCCTCCAGTACGAGAAGGTGCCGCGCGGTGTAGTTGGAGCCGTCTCGGTCTGCTCCGCTCAGCAGCGCAGTTGACGGCACGGACGTATCGGCGGTCACGCGGTTCGCTCCTCGCTGAATTTCATTTGGGGCCCGGATGGGTAACGGGCTCGGCTTCGGTACCGCTGAGAGCGTACCGAGGCCTGGTAGAGCGGTTGTAACGCCACCCTCGGGGAATGCTCACAGTAGTCCAGCCTCGCATACGCGTTCGATCACTCGTAGGAGTGACGTGCACATCACGTTCCCTTCGAGGCATGAACCATTTAGGCTCCGGGCACGTCCTCATGAACAAACCGGCAAGCCGGCCGGCCGGACCGACCAAGACAAGCAACGCGAAACCGTAGCGCTACGCAATACGGCACATTCGCCGCCAACCGGCAACAGACAGCCATCTTGAGAAGAAGTTTCGAAGAAAAGCCACGAGCGGGAACGTTTTCGGCCTGGTTGGATGTTGACCCTGGTACGACAGCTCGTCGAGCTAGAGAAGAGGCGACGTGACTACTGTTCTGACCCCCGCGAGCCCGCTGACCGCAGCAGACCGCTGTGACCGTTGCGGCGCCCAGGCCTATCTGCGCGTCGTCCTGATCAGCGGCGGTGAACTGCTCTTCTGCGCCCACCACGGGCGCAAGTTCGAGCCGGAACTCAAGAAGATCGCCGCGGAAATACAGGATGAGACGGACCGGCTGACGGCCGTGCAGGCCAATGCCGCCGAAGAGGAACAACACTGACACCTCGCATCCACGACGAGCCGGGGGCCGGTCCCGGACCGGCCGACGGGCGGCTTCCCCACCCAGGGGGAAGCCGCCCGTTCTCGTACCTACGCAGCGACGCCGGTCAGCTACTGGCCGCCATCCACTCTGCGGCCGCGGAGATGCGCGTATAGACACCGGGGCTGCTTGCGAGCCCGCAGCCGTCCCCCCAGGAGACCAGGCCGATGAGCTGCCCATGGGCCACGAGCGGCCCTCCGCTGTCCCCCTGGCACGAGTCGTACCCGCCCTTCGGGTCGCCCGCGCAGAGCATCCCGGAGGCCTCGTACGCAGGGCCCCTGCCCTGCGGGTAGGCCCGCTCACAGGTGCTGTCCGGCAGGACGCTCACCTTGGCGGAGCGGAGGGACGTCACATAGTCACCGTTACCGGTGGTGTCACCCCATCCGTAGACCTTGGCCTCGGTACCCAGCTCGTAGGACTTGTCACCGGCTGCAGCCATGGGGATCACGTCCTGTTCGGGGAGTTCCTCGGCCAGGGTGAGCACCGCCAGGTCGCCCGTGTTGGTGGCGCGGTCGTAGTCGGGGTTGATCCACGTCTCCTTGACGGCGATCTCGCGGCCGCCGGGGCCGTTCAGCTCGTCCCGTCCGCTGATGACCAGCAGATCGTCCACCTTGCCCGCCTCCGTGCCGAGCGCCTCCCGGCCCAGACAGTGCGCGGCAGTCAGCGCCTTCGACGGGGCCACCATCACAGCGCCGCAGAACTGTCCCGCGCGCGTACCTCCGAAACGGTTACGGCTGGACAGCGCCACCACCCACGGGCTGTCCTTGACGTGAGCGGGCTGGCCGCCGATGACAATGCTGTCGGCGGCCGCCGGAAGCGGTGACCCGAGCGGTATCACGGCTGCGGCGGCTACCAGGGCGAGCGTCCCGGTCACGGCCCGGACGGACGTACGCGACATACCTACTCCTGACTCCTTGGTGGAACCTGCCCACTCAGAGTCACCTAACTCCTCACTGCCCGCACACGCGGCGAGGGCCCGGCTCCATCGGAACCGGGCCCTCGGCCTGCGTACTGCTGCGGCCTAGTCGAGGTAGTCGCGCAGCACCTGCGAACGCGACGGGTGGCGCAGCTTGGACATGGTCTTCGACTCGATCTGACGGATGCGCTCACGCGTCACGCCGTAGACCTTGCCGATCTCGTCGAGGGTCTTCGGCTGACCGTCGGTGAGACCGAAACGCATCGAGACCACGCCGGCCTCACGCTCGGAGAGAGTGTCGAGCACCGAGTGCAGCTGCTCCTGGAGCAGTGTGAAGCTGACCGCGTCGGCCGGGACGACTGCCTCGGAGTCCTCGATCAGGTCACCGAACTCGCTGTCTCCGTCCTCACCCAGCGGAGTGTGGAGGGAGATCGGCTCACGGCCGTACTTCTGAACCTCGATGACCTTCTCAGGGGTCATGTCGAGTTCCTTGGCCAGCTCCTCCGGGGTGGGCTCGCGGCCCAGGTCCTGGAGCATCTGACGCTGCACACGCGCGAGCTTGTTGATGACCTCGACCATGTGCACCGGGATACGGATGGTGCGGGCCTGGTCGGCCATGGCGCGGGTGATCGCCTGACGGATCCACCAGGTGGCGTACGTGGAGAACTTGTAGCCCTTGGTGTAGTCGAACTTCTCGACCGCGCGGATCAGACCGAGGTTTCCCTCCTGGATCAGGTCCAGGAAGAGCATGCCGCGGCCGGTGTAGCGCTTGGCCAGCGAGACCACGAGTCGGAGGTTGGCCTCCAGCAGGTGATTCTTGGCCCGGCGGCCGTCCTCGGCGATGATCTCCAGCTCGCGCTTGAGCTTCGGGGCGAGCTTGTCGGAGTTCGCCAGCTTGTCCTCGGCGAAAAGACCTGCCTCGATGCGCTTGGCGAGCTCGACCTCCTGCTCGGCGTTGAGGAGGGGGACCTTGCCGATCTGCTTCAGGTAGTCCTTGACCGGGTCGGCCGTGGCGCCGGCGACAGCGACCTGCTGGGCAGGCGCGTCGTCCTCGTCGTCGTCGGAGAGGACGAAGCCCTTGTTCTCGCCCTCGCCCTCCTCCTCGTCGCCCTTGCCGACCTGTACTTCCTCGGTGGCCTCGTCGCCGTCGAGGAGGTCGTCGGCGTCCTTCTTGCCGGCCTTCTTCGTTGCTGTCTTCTTGGCCGCCGTCTTCTTCACGGCGGTCTTCTTGGCAACCGTCTTCTTGGCTGCCGCCTTCTTCGCAGGGCTGGCCGCGGCAGCGTCGTCGGCCGCCACGTCCACAGTCTCGGCCGACGGGGCCGCAGTGGCCGCGACGGTCCTCGTCACGGTCGTCTTGGCCGCGACGGTCTTGGTGGCGGTGCGCTTGACCGGGCTCTTCGCTGCGACGCTCTTGCGGGTGCGCTTGGGCGACTCCGCGGCACTGACCATCAGCGTCACACCCTCTTCCTCGAGGATCTGATTGAGGCTGCGCAGAACATTCTTCCACTGGGTTGGCGGAATCTGGTCAGCCTCGAAGGCCCGACGCACGTCATCGCCGGCGATCTGCCCATCAGCCTTTCCCCGCTCGATGAGCGCCATCACAGACTCGGACTCGGCGATCTCCGGCGGGAGCGTACGGGATGTGCTGGCCGACACGAACAACCTCTCGGAACGATGGAAACGGCTTCCGGCCCGGCCCGGGGAGGGCTGGAACCGACGACCGTCGGGCAGGGAATGTACCGACGGCGCGGGTTTGGCCTCAGAACTCCACAGCGCGCTCAATGGCTGCTGTATTCCTTCCGCGGCGGTCACCTCTTAGGTCATCGCACTGTCTCCAGGAGTGTTACGCCCAATCCACGTGGCCCGAGTCACACCCCATTTTGCTACGAACGTGACAAAGGGTGACAACTTTCAATAATTGTGTCGCCGGACCTCGGAGGTCCGGCGACACATGGTTCCGTACACCCCCGGCCGTACCGCGCTCAGTGCTCGCGCGGCGCGGGCACCACCCGCTCCACCTCCGGTCGCTCCACTTCGGAATGGACGACCAGCAGCTGACGCATGGCCGCCTCGGCGCCGACCGCGTCGCCGGTCGCGAGCGCGTCGACGATCCGGGCGTGGTGACCCAGGGACGTTTCGCTGGGCCGGTCGCAGCCCGTGATCGGACCGCCCGAGACCTGCAGGGCCGCAGAAACAATGCCGGAAAGGTGTTCGAGCATACGATTGCCGGCGGCCTGGATGAGCAGGGAGTGGAACTCGGCATCCGCCCGCGAACAGGTGATTCCGTCACCCTGCGCAATCGCGTGGCCCATGATCTCGACCATGTCGCCGAGCCGCTGCTGAATCTCCTCACGACCATGACCGGCAGCGAGTCGCGCGGCCAGCGGTTCAATCGTCCAGCGGAGCTCGCCCAGCTCACGACGCTGATCGTCACGCTGCGGACCGAAGGCTCGCCACTCGATGATGTCGGGATCCAGCAGATTCCAGTCACTCACCGGGCGGACCCTGGTACCCACATTGGGCCGGGCGCTGACCAGACCCTTGGCCTCAAGGACACGCAGCGACTCACGCACGACCGTGCGGGAGACCTCGAAACGCTGGCCGATCTCCTCCGGCACAAGCGGGCGGTCGGCACCCAGGTCACCGGAGACGATCATCTGACCGAGCTGCTGAACCAGCTGCCCATGGAGGCCACGGCCACGGCTCGCCGAGCCCCGTCGGCTCACCCGGCCCAGCTCTGCATCATTGCCGTCCCACGAACGAATGGCGGCACGCTCGCCGGCCGGCGCCTCCGTATAGGGGTAGCGATCGAGTTCACCCGGGCCGGCGATGCCGGAATCGACGGAGCGGGCGGCGGTCATCATGGTGTGCGCAAGGGTACTCACGCATCATTTGTCGGCGTGGCTCGCCCACCCCTTGAGGTCTTTGGTGAAAAGCACACGAAAGGGTGATCGGCGTCCGCTCGCCAATTGACGCGTTTTCGGTATAAATCAGGCACTTTCAGGGGGCTACGGGCTCCGCACCGGCCTTCCGTGCCCAGCGATCACCAACGGACCCTGCCCCGAAGGCTGGTGAACGCGTATGTACAGACAAGGACCGAGAGCGACAACGACAGCGCCGCACCCACCGGCTGCGCCACCACACGCACAACTGCCAGCAGCCACGGGTCCGCCTCGTGCGGCCACTGCACCCAGACCAGCTCACGGAGCCTGGCGGGAAGCCCGAGCAGCGAATCGGTGGCCGGCCCCGCCGACATCTCCCGGACAAGCGGCACGACGAGTACGGGAACAGCGAGCACCGCGGCGACTCCGGCGGTCGTCACCCTGAAGATTCCGGCAGCCAGCAGACCGGCCCAGGCGCAGCCCACGTTCAGCCCCGCCCAACTCCCGGCAAGAGAGCCCGCATTCGACGGAACCTTGATCAAATCGCTTCCGTACACGAGATGGACCGCCTCCGCGGAGGCCGGCACGACGAGGAACGCAAGCAGCAAGGCGACGCCCGCACTGACCACGAGTTTGGCCAGCAGCAGCCGGATGCGGCGGGGAACGGTGCCACGGCCCGCCGCGAGCGCGGGGTAGCGGAACTCGTCACCGAAGGACAGGGCGCCGAGCAGCCCGGCGCCGAAGGCCGCGGGCGGCAGCGGCAGCAGCGAAGGCCAGGCCGCGAGGACCTTCGGCCGTGGAGCATGGCCCGTGCGGGCGAGCACGACGGAGAGCCCGACAGAGGCGACCAGCACGGCAGCCATGATCAACGTCGTCGTTCTGACACCGAAGAGGCGACGCAGTTCGTAACGGAGTGGCCGGTGCGGACCGCGGGCCGGCCGCCGACGGATCGGAGGCAAGAGGTCCGGCTCGGAGGGGGAGGATGCTGATCGCGCTGCCACGGCCGGCCCGGAGACGGCCGGTTCCGAGCGCGTCGATGCGACCTCCGCCCCGGATGCGGGTCGCTTCGCCTCGGCCTCGGAAGCCGGTCGCGTCGTCTCCGCCTCCGCCCCGGATGCGGATCGGGGTACCCCGGCCTCCACCCCGAAAGCGACGGCGGCCGCAGGACGTGCGTCCCCGACTTCGTCGGCGAGCTGATGGACGGGCAGCCCGTGACGGAATGCGGTGTCTCCGATCTCCGCACAGCTGCTGCCGTACACCGAAAGGCGGCTGCCCGCTTCGGTGACCACCTCGACGGAGCGCTGAGCCGCACGCGCCTCACGGCTCACAATCGCGGCGAGTCTGGCGGCATGCGGGGTACGGACCGCGACACGGGGACGCAGCCGGGTCCGGGAGAAGTCGGTGATCTCCTGGTCGGCGACGACACGTCCGGCATCCACGGTGACCACATGATCAGCTGCGCGCGCCGCCTGCTTGGGGTCGCAGGTGGTGTACAGAACCGTTCCGCCCCGTGCGACATGGGCTCGCAGAAATCCGTGCAACCAGTTGCACTCGCCCGGGGAGAGCCCCTCCCCGGGGTCGTCGAGGATCAGCGCGTGCGGGTCCCCCAGCAGCGCCGAAGCGAGGCCCAGCCTCCGGTCCATGCCGAGCGAGAGCGTGCCGATGCGCTGGTCGCGGAGCGCGGCGAGACCGACGGCATCGAGCACCTCATCGGCCCGCGAAGCGGGTACTCCCGCCGCGGCGCCGAGCATGCGGAGCTGGCCGCGGACGGTGCGGGCCGGATGGCCGGGTACGTCTCCAAGGAGCACACCCACTTCGTGGGCGGGGTGCGGGATCTGGTGCAGCGGTCTGCCGCGGAAGTAGGTGATGCCCCGGCCCGGTTCGATTTCGAGCATGAGCCGGAGGGCGGTGGTCTTGCCTGAGCCGGGGGCGCCGAGGAGTGCGGTGACACGGCCGGGCTTGGCTTCGAAGGTGAGGTCGTCCACAGCGGGCGGAAGGCCGCGGCGGGGGGCGCTGGTCAGTCCGATGGCCTGGAGCATCGCTTCTCTCGCGGAAGGTGAGACCGCTCGGCGGCAGGGTGATTACCGCAGCAAGATAACCCGGCATTTCGGACTTTTTGTGGAGCATCGACCTTGCGGGCGTTCCGCGAGGTCAGACTTCAGGCCTCAGCATGGGCGGATTGAGCACGTTGGCCGCACCGGCCCGGAACAGCTGGGCGGGACGCCCGCCCTGGCGGGTGGTCGTCCCGCCGGCGGGCACCAGGAAGCCAGGGGTGCCTGTCACCTTGCGATGGAAGTTCCGTGGGTCGAGAACCACCCCCCAGACCGCTTCGTACACCCGGCGCAGCTCGCCGACGGTGAACGCGGGCGGGCAGAAGGCCGTGGCCAGCGAGGAGTATTCGATCTTGGAACGGGCTCGCTCGACACCGTCGGCGAGGATCTGCGCGTGATCGAAGGCGAGCGGGGCGTGCTGTTCACCCTCACGGTCGAGGCCGCTCTCCGCCGGTGCGAGCAGTTCCTCGACAGGAGACCAGCGCGCGCTGTTCGCGTCGCCACCGGCGCGGGGGGCTGGCAGGTCGGGGGCCAGCGCGAGGTGGGCGACGCTGACCACCCGCATCCGGGGATCCCGCTTGGGATCGCCGTAGGTGGCCAGTTGTTCGAGATGGGCACCGTTGCCGACCGCCGGAGCTGCCGGATCATGTGCGCACAGTCCGGTTTCCTCGACGAGCTCACGCGCTGCCGCTGCTGCGAGGTCTTCGTCGGTTTTGACGAAACCTCCGGGCAGCGCCCACCGGCCCTGGAACGGAGACTCACCGCGGCGGACCACCAGCGCGCAGAGCGCATGACGCCGCACGGTGAGCACGACCAGGTCGACGGTGACAGCGAAGGGCGGGAAGGTCGACGGGTCGTAGGGCGGCATGCCGTGATCATAGTCGTCTGCCTGACGATAAACACTCCCTTCATCATGCTCTTCATTCACTCCGATCCCGCAGGCCCCTGGGTCGGCTCCTCGCTCCTGTGCAGCGAGGAGCCTTCAAGTCCCTGCCGCTGTTGCACTGTTCCGACGGCCCGCCTGCGGTACGTCCTGGCTCGGTTCGGCAGCACCCCGGAGATCGCCGAGCCCGGTGCGAACGAAGAACACCATCGACGGCCCCTTGACGGCCCCTTCTCGTTCACCGGCCCCGACGCCTCGCCCCCGCGCCGATCCCCTTCTGCCGTCCTCACGTATGTCGCCGCACAGTCCCACCGGTCCGCACGGTCATCGCCCACCCCTGTTCCCGCCCCGTCCATGAGCCCGCGGTTCGCGCGCTCGCCGTCGGGCAATCGCCGTTCCGGGGCGGACGGAGCCGGACTGTGTCCTCTTCCCCCTCCCGGCCGACGGACGTGCCGCCCGGAGCCGGGCCCCGTGCTCCGGGCGGTGATCCTTGCCCGTGTGCCCACTGCCTTCGCTTCGCAGGCAACGGCGCAGGGCTTCCGGGTCGAGTCCTTGGTTGCATGCCTGGTGAAGAAGTTGAGCGAAGGTGTAGTCGGGATCCACCCGGAGGGCCAGCCCCAGTGCCACCCGTGCACCCGGTTCGTCACCGGTCGACCAGGAGACCCAGCCGGCCAGTGTGAGCGGCGCCGCGGCATGCTCCTCGTACGGCCCGACGCAACGACGCGAGAGTGCCCGCCACAACCGCAGCGCGGATTCCGCTTCGGCGCCTTCCATCCATTCCGCGGCCTTGTCCCGGGTGTCCCGGTCCTGAAGACCGAGGATCACCGCAGCGGCCTCGTCATGGCTGATCAGCGAGTCGTCCTGGCTGTCGGCCGCGGAGGGAGCGGTCGCCGGCGCTTCCCGAAGGCGTTTCATCATCACTCGGGCGAGCGCCAGGGTCTCGCGAGCCACCTCCTTGCGCCCTTCCTCGTCGAGGATCCTCGGCACCAGTGCCGCTCCCGCCGAGTCCAGGGCCTGTGGCTGCTCCGCCACTGCCTGGGTCTTCAGAGGAGCAAGTCTGGCTTCCATCTCCCGCAGAGATCCCCGCACCTGGATTCCCGCGTAGGTGGCGGCGGCCGCCATCACCGACGTACCCGGCATGGACAAGACGTTGCCGTCGGTGGGACAGCAGCGCGCGTCCGGGCAGCAGTAGGACCAGTACCGCCCGGCGGAGATGCAGAGGGCTTCGAGCACGGGCACGTCGAGAGCGCCGCATGCCGTGCGCAGCCGCTGAGCCAGGGGCCGCAGACGCTCCATCGCCTGACCGGGCGTCTCCCCCTCCCCAGGATCCTGGCAGAGGAAGATGACGATCGCGTCGGGGTGTTCTCCGCGCCGCTCGCTCCCCTTGACCAGGCACTCGGCGAGCTGTTCGGCGACGTGCGGCCATTCCTGCTCGGACCGCGGGATGCCGAGCCTGAGCCGCCCGCCGAAGCGGCCCCGGCCGCCGTGCAGAGCGACCATGACCACGCTGTCGTTCGGATAGAAGCCCATGAGATAGGGCAGGGCATCGGCGAGTTCGGCGGGCCCGCGCAGAGTGATCTGCTGCTCGTCGGCCGGCCCGGTGGGTTCGTGGCGCTTGTTCATGGCACGACCGTCCCGCGGGCAGCAAATTTCCGCGACCCCCTGTGGATAAGTTGTCCACAGGGGCGTGAGGTCGTTCGCGGACTGTCGTAGCCGTCAGGTTCCATGGAGGGCATGACCAACGCGGAACGAGCAGAGCTCAGGGTTTCGACCGGTTCCGTACCGGCCCGACTCGTCGGGAACGCCCTCGGCGCTGCCTGGCTGCGTGAGGACCGGTGGCGGGCCATCGAGGTGCCCGGCGCGGACAGGTTCAGAGAGCCTGTCGTCCAGCGGCCCGACGCTGAGCGCCCCGCCGCCGCTCGCGCTGACGCGCAACCGGGCCGCGGCCCGGGCCGGAATCACCACCCGTCCGGTCGACTCGGCCGAATACGCAGAAGTGGGTCACCGTCCAGGCCGGGTGGCCGTCGGGAGGGGAACGTACTACTGGTCAGCCCGAACGGCCGACCGACCTGAGCAGGCTGCGGGCTCCGACACCCCCTTGGACCCGTACAGGCGGTCAACGCTCCGGGCGCACTGGATGCTTGCTCATGATCGAGACCCGGTTGAACGCGTTGATGGTGACCGCCACCCAGATCACCGCGGAGATCTGATCGTCTGTGAGCACTTCCCGGGCGTCCGTATAAGCGGCTTCCTGCACGGAGGCGTCGACCAGCTCGGTGGTCGCCTCCGCCAGTGCGAGCGCCGCGCGTTCCACGGGAGTGAACAGCTCGGTGTCCCGCCAGGCGGCCAGTACCCCGAGGCGTTGCGTCGTCTCGTTCACGTGCAGAGCCGCCCGGGTGTGGACATGCAGGCAGTAGGCACAGCCGTTGATCTGCGACACACGCAGATTGACCAACTCCACGAGGGTGCGGTCCAGTCCGGCACCGGCGGCGACCGACCGAACCGCCTCCGACGTCTGCACCAGTGCGCGATAGGCGTCGGGGCTCTGCTTGTCGATGAAGATCCGCCGGACCGCGGACGCCAGCACGGGGCTGCTCAACTCGGGACTCCTTCGGGCGTCGCCAGGGCGATGCGGCATGTTGTTGAATATGAAACTATCATGAGCGATGGAGGTGCTCCTCAATGAGCGATGCCGAGACAGCCCCTGTGGGGATGCGATGCGGATCCGCGGAAGACAAGGAGCGATCGAGCGTGGGACAGGTCGATGTGCTCACCCCGCGCGACGTGCCTCTGGGCGGCCCGCGGGCCATGACGGTGCGGCGCACGCTGCCACAGCGGGCCCGGACCCTGATCGGAGCCTGGTGCTTCGCCGACCACTACGGCCCGGACGACGTCGCCCGCACTGGCGGCATGGACGTGGCCCCGCATCCGCACACCGGGCTGCAAACGGTGAGCTGGCTGTTCAGCGGGGAGATCGAGCACCGTGACAGCATCGGCAGCCACGCGTACGTACGGCCCGGTGAGCTGAATCTGATGACGGGCGGGCACGGCATCAGCCACTCGGAGACCTCCACCGCACGGACGACCGTTCTGCACGGTGTGCAGTTGTGGGTGGCACTTCCCGAGCGACACCGGCACACTGCACGCGACTTCCAGCACCACGTGCCCGCTCCCGTACGGATCGACGGGGCCGAGATCAGGGTGTTCCTGGGGTCGCTGGCCGGAGACGTGTCACCGGTACGGACCTTCACCCCCCTCCTCGGCGCCGAGGTCGTCCTGGAACCGCGCGCCTCCCTCGCGCTCCCCGTGGACGCCGACTTCGAGCATGGGCTGCTGGTGGACCGCGGAGACGTCCGCCTGACCGAGACCCTGCTGCGCCCGGCGGAACTCGGCTACGTGCATCCCGGCGTGAGCACACTGACGCTCCACAACGAATCCGATGAACCGGCTCGCACGATCCTCCTCGGTGGGCCCCCCTTCGAGGAGGAGATCGTCATGTGGTGGAACTTCATCGGACGCAGCCACGAGGACATCGTCCGGGCGCGAGAGGAATGGGAGAGCGCCTCCGACCGCTTCGGCGCGGTGGAGGGGTACCCGGGCGACCGGCTGCCCGCCCCTGTCCTGCCCAACGCCACCATCGCGCCGCGCCGCAATCCGCCGCGCCGCTGATCCGCACCCGAGAGGAACAACGATGAACCAGCCTCCCGCCGCTTTGACCGTCGAGCGCAGGGACGACCGGCACCGCTACGAGATCCTGGTCGACGGGGAGCGCGCGGGCCTGACAGCCTTCCGCGACCGCGGCGAGCAGCGCGTCTTCTACCACACGAAGATCTTCGACGCCTTCACCGGCCGCGGATTGGCCGGCCAACTGGTGCAGCAGGCACTCACCGATGTCCGCGCCCAGGGCAAGCGGATTGTGCCCGTGTGCCCCTACGTGGCCAAGTACCTGCAGAAGCATGACGAGTTCTCAGACATCACCGATCCCGTCACCCCTGACGTCCAGCGTTGGCTGGAAGGGGAACTGGCCTGAGGCTGAGTCATGACCAGGGGTGCGGGGTGGGGCCCGTACCGACCCACAGGGCCCAGCTCCCCGCTCGGCCTCGTCGGACAACTCCGGATGCTGATGCGGGCGCATCTGCGGCGGTGCCGGCCCGCGGCTGAGCCGCCGGGTTCCCGCGGGTCCTCCGCCGCTCCCCCGTGCCGCCGGTCCGTCGGCCCGGTGCCGGTGCCGCTGTCGAGCTCTCCGCTCCACCCGACAGGGGCGGATCCGGCAGGGATCACCTTCTGATCCGTGGCTAGCGGCCGGAGCTGTCTTGCTACAGGCCCCGAAGCGCCTCGCAGAGATCGTCGTAGATGCTCCAGCAGATGTGACGCTGCCGTCGTCGTTCAGGCTGCCCATGCACCAGAGGTCGTCGTGAACGGCCTCTACCACGGAGAGTTCGTGGAAACCCAGGACGATCCACAGCTGGAGCCGTACGTCCTGTGCCGGCCAATCCGTCACGACGCGGGCGTTGTCGAGAGATGCGGCCTCCCGGTCGCCGGCGACGTTGCGGATCTCCTCCATGGTCCGACCTGCGGGTAGCCGCCTGCCTGCCGTCGTTCCATGACGACGGCAGGCACCGCCAGGAGGCGAGATCGGGCGTCCTCCGATGCGGCCTGCGGGCCCACTGCCTCGGGCGGGTGACTCAGCCAGCCGCGGCGAGGACCAACGGAAGGACCTGTTCGCTCCCCGCCCGGCGGAGCAGGCGGGCGGCGACTGCGAGAGTCCAGCCGGAGTCCGTGCAGTCGTCCACGAGCAGGACGGGGCCGGGGGAACCGGCCAGCGCAGCAGCCAGGTCGTCAGGAACACCGAGGGTGCCGGAGAGCGCCCTGAGGCGTTGGGCGGAGTTGCTGCGGCGCGCCGCGTGCACGTCGGCCGGCCCCGTGTACGCCAGGGTTCCCAGGAAGGGGAGGCGGCCGATGGCCGCGATTCCCTGTGCGAGGGAGCCGACGAGTTCCGGGCGGGTCAGGGACGGTACAGCGACGACTCCCACCGGCCGCGCAGAGGCGTCCGGGACATTCGGCGCCCAGCCGCCCGGAGAACGTGCCCAATCGGCCAGGACCGCCACCGCAGCCTGCAGGACGTCGTCGGGAACGGGCACGTCGGGCGCGTTCTCGGCCAGCAGCGGGCGCAGTCGGTTGCCCCAGCCGATGTCCGAGAGCCTTCCCAGGGCGCGTCCGGTGGAGCACTGCTCCTTCACCGGGATGCGTCCCTTGAGATCAATGCCCAGCGCGGGCATCCCCGTCGGCCACATCCGGCGAGGCTCAACCTCCACCCCCGGGCGGTCAAGTTCCTTCGTCGCACCCGTCAGGGTCTCCGCCGAGACGGAGGGATCGGCCCAGACTCCCGCGCAGTTGTCGCAACGACCGCACGGGGCCGCCCCCTCGTCGTCCAGCTGCTGACGCAGGAACTCCATCCGGCACCGAGTCGTGCTCACGTAGTCGCGCATGGCCTGCTGCTCGGCCGCCCGCTGCCGAGCCACCCACGCGTAGCGCTCGGCGTCGTACACCCACTCGGCCCCCGTGGCCGTCCAGCCGCCCTTCACCCGCTTGACCGCGCCGTCGACATCCAGCACCTTCAACATCGTCTCCAGCCGGCTGCGCCGAAGATCCACCGCCGCTTCCAGGGCCGGCACGGACAGGGGCCGTCCGGCACCGGCGAGGGCCGAGAGGGTCTGACGGACCTGCGCCTCGGGCGGGAAGGCGGTGTCGGCGAAGTAGCGCCAGATGGCTTCGTCCTCCTTTCCGGGCAGCAGCAGTACATCCGCGTGGGCCACACCGCGCCCGGCACGCCCCACCTGCTGGTAGTAGGCGATCGGCGAGGACGGCGAACCCAGGTGCAGAACGAACCCCAGGTCCGGCTTGTCGTAGCCCATGCCCAGCGCCGATGTCGCGACCAGCGCCTTGACCCGGTTCTCCTGCAGGTCGATCTCGGCCTGCAACCGGTCGGCGTTCTCCGTCTTCCCGGTGTACGAGGCCACCTGGAAGCCGCGCTGCCGCAGGAAGACGGTGGCCTCCTCGGCCGCGGCGACCGTGAGGGTGTAGATGATTCCCGAGCCCGGCAGCTCGTCCAGGTGCTCGGCGAGCCACGCCAGGCGGTGCGCGGCATCCGGCAGCTCGACCACACCCAGCCGCAGGCTTTCCCGCTCCAACGGGCCGCGCAGGACCAGGGCCTCGCCGGCGCCGGTACCCAGCTGCTCGGCCACATCCGCAGTGACTCGAGCGTTGGCGGTCGCAGTGGTGGCCAGTACCGGCACTCCGGGGGCAAGTTCAGCGAGCATCGCCCGCAGCCGCCGGTAGTCCGGCCGGAAGTCGTGACCCCAGTCGGAGATGCAGTGCGCCTCGTCAACCACCAGCAGACCGGTCGTGGCCGCGAGCTTGGGCAGTACCTGATCTCGGAAATCAACAGAATTGAGGCGTTCCGGACTGACGAGCAGAACGTCGGTCTCGCCGCGCTCGACCTCCCCGTAGATCGCGTCCCACTCCTCCGGGTTGGCGGAGTTGATGGTGCGCGCCTGGATACCGGCCCGCGCCGCCGACTCGACCTGGTTGCGCATCAGCGCCAGCAGCGGCGAGATGATCACCGTGGGGCCCGAGCCGCGCCGACGCAGAAGAGCGGTGGCGACGAAGTACACCGCCGACTTGCCCCACCCGGTGCGCTGCACGACCAGGGCGCGCCGGCGCTCCTCCACCAGGGCCGCCACCGCCTGCCACTGGTCCTCCCGCAGTCGCGCCGAACCCTCCGGGGCACCGACGAGCTCAGCGAGGATGGCGTCGGCTTCAGTGCGGAGCTCCAGGTTGTCCATGCCCCCATGCAACCCGATGGCAAGGACAATCGGCCAACTCACCCAGCGTGACACTCAGGTCGCAATCGGCGCGCCGGTCGCGGACGGTCTTGGCGGAGCCGTCCGCCACGGCCATCCCGCTCGGCATGTCTACGCAGGTCAGGGCCGAAATGTCACCCGGTTCCCGAGCGCCGCCCCGGGTGCGCGCCCCGAGGGCACGAACAGCCCGGCCCCGGAGACCAGGTCCCGACCGGGCGCGCCGTCCGACCGGATGGTTCGTGGTCGACGAGACGCACCGCGCTCCCACCGGGCCAGCGGCTCCGGCCCGACGACCGCCCTGGTGGCCATGGCAGCTGCGGATCAAAGGCCCATGGACGCCCGGGACGGCGTGCGGGGCGGCGGACTCGACAGACCTGGCGTGGAGGCGGAACTCAACGAAAGGCGACCATCGCCTCCGGCCTGCCCGGAGGGGGTGTTTCCGCTGGTCCTCGCCGTTCTGGCGGGACAGAGGCGTCACCCGTCCACAGTCTGGGCAGGGATATCCATATCATTCCGGCTGATTCCGGTCAGCCGCATCAATTGCTCGTTGCCGCCTGCCGATACGCCAGGGAGAATTGAACTCGCTCCCCGCACGGTCCTTTTGCGGCCCGGAAGGGCTGTGCCGCGGTGCGCCCCACTCGACCCTGCCCGCACCGTGGGCGCGTATGCGAAGGGAGGATCGTGACCTTCGGATTCGCTCCGTCCGCAGCCACTTCGTTGTCGGTTTCCGCCGACTCCGCCAACCGCCTTGCCAGAATGCTCGAACCGGCCGAATGGGCCGCGGCGGGCATACCGCTGCTCCGCAGTCCGCGTGAGGTGGTCAGCGGACTGCACGCCCGGCACCGGCCGACCCCGGCGACCGCAGTCGTCGCCGTACTCGACCACGAGGAACGCCTCACGGCCAGCGCTTCGTTCGCCCGACGCTCCGTCACCGCGGACGGCTGGGAGTTCCGCAATGCGCTGCTGGCGCATCTGCGCCGGGTCATTCCGCACGACCTGCGCCGCAGGACACCCGTCCGCACCGCGGTGCTGCTCTACTGCCGCGAGGGGGACGAGCGGTGGACGGAGGAGGACGGGGCGTGGATGTGGGGCTTGCGGGATGCCTGCACGCTGCACGGTCTGCGGTGCGGCGCTTACATCACGCTCACCCGCGGCGGGTGGCAGGTGCTGGGCGAGGGCCGGGGCGGTCGCAGACCCAACTCCGTATCGACGCCGTCGGATCTCGCCGACACGATGGCAGAGCACAATCCCTTGCCTCTGCGCACCGGCGGCGGCGCGGTGGAAGTACTGCGGCGAACCGCGGCCCGCTGACCCCTGTGGCGGGACCCGGCCGCCCGTCGGGCAGCCGGGTCACCACAGCCCTGGCGTCGTCCGGTCAGACGCCGGCGCCGAGCACGGCGTCGATCCGCTGCGGGTCACCGCAGACGATCAGCAACGCCCCGGCGCACTCCCGTGCACGGGGCAGCGCGCGGGTGGTGACGTCATCGACGTCTCCGTTGACCGCGACAACGACGACGGGGCGGGACTTCACGCGGCCCGCAGCTGCGGCCCCGGCGAAGAAGACGTCATCGCCCGCATCGTGCTGGGCCCAGTAGGCGGCCTCTCCGAAGGAGAGCTCGTGCACCGCCCACGGGTGCTGCTCACCAGTGGTGAGCACGAGGATGTCGCCAGGTGCCCGGCCTGAGTCGAGCAGCAGGTCGACCGCCTCGTCGGCGGCGTCGAGCGCGCCGTCGGCGGGGGCCGGGATCACCTGGATCTGCGGCGCGGAACGGTGCTCCGACCGGGCCGTCCGCGGCTGGCCGGAAGTGGACTGCGGGCGCTGCGCCGGAGGTGCGGGCCTCGCGGGGCGGGGCCCCGGGATACCTGGGCGCGGCATGGCCGCGGAACGCGGACCGGGTACGGGACGGGGGGTCGGCGCGGTACGGCCTGTGGCCGGGGTGACGCGGGGACCCTGGGCGCTCTCGTGAATCTGAGGCTCCTCGGGGATGAGAGGCATGGGTGGTTGTCTATCAAACGCCGACGCGGAAGACGTCAGCGGGTGGGTACAGATGTGCGATCAGAAGTCGAAGCCGAGCTGGCCCCCGCTTTCCAGTGCTGCCGCCTCGGCGGAGATGCGGACCTTCTTCAGGTGCTGCCACCTGGGCAGCGAGTCGAGGTAGGACCACGAGAGGCGGTGCTGGGACGTGGGTCCCAGTGCCTCCAGAGCGGCCCTGTGCACGGGCGACGGATAGCCGGCGTTGGCATCGAAGGCGAAGTCCGTGTACTCCCCCGACCCCGCGCCCAGTTCGGCCATCATCGTGTCCCGGTGGACCTTCGCTATCACCGAAGCGGCAGCGACCGCGATACAGGACTGGTCACCCTTGATGACGGTACGTACCGTCCAGGGCGCTCCCAGGTAGTCATGCTTGCCGTCGAGGATCACCGCGTCGGGGCGCACGGGCAGCGCTTCCAGAGCGCGTACCGCGGCAAGACGCAGGGCTGCGGTCATCCCGAGTTCGTCGATCTCCTGCGGCGAGGCGTCACCGAGCCCGTAGGCCGTGACCCAGTCCCGAAGCAGCGGCGCCAGCTCGGCACGGCGTTTCGGGCTGATCAGTTTGGAGTCGGTGAGTCCGGCGGGAGGTCTGCGGAGGCCGGTGACGGCCGCACACACGGTGACCGGCCCCGCCCACGCTCCGCGTCCGACCTCGTCGACACCGGCGACGGTCCTGGCACCGGTGGTGGCGCGCAGTGAGCGCTCGACGGTGTGCGTGGGTGGTTCGTACGGCATGGCGCCAGCCAGGGTACGCCGACGTGGGCGCCACGAACACCCCGGGGCGCCGGACCGTGACCCCGGCCCCGGCGCCGCGGTGGGAACAGCTCGCGGTCCGACACTGTCGTCGGCCGTTCGGGGGCCGGGACGGAGACACCGTGTCCTGCCTCGGCCCCTTGCGGTCGCTTCGATTGCGCGCGTATCCACCCATTCGCTTCCGCACACCATTCCGGCATACATCGCCACCGCCGGAGGCACTCCGGAGCCGTTCCGCTCGACGCATCGGAACGAGTACGCGAACGCCCCGTAGCAGGGTTCACTGCCTCCCGAAGAGACCGGTCAGCGGTTGGCGATCCTCTTGGGCGATCACGGAGCGGAGTCCTGCGGCCGTGCCTCAAATCGCAATCGCGAAGGAGATAATTCAGGGTGCGGCCGTGGCCGAACAGGACAGTGGGGCATCACGCAGCCGCCGATCCCGGCCGGGATCTCTCCCTTCCAGCTGAGGATCGTTGCGCGCCGACGGGGAGCCGATGTTCACGAGGACGGACCGCGGGCCTCGTCGATCTGCTAGGTGAGGACCCGGCCGATCTCGGGCAGTCCGACGCCCAGTGCCCGCAGAACAAGGATCTGCTGCAGGAGCTGGTGCTCCTCGTGGTAGCGGTGGCCGTCGGCGCCGATCCGGACCGACGGCGGAAGGCCGATCTCGTCGTAGTGCCGCAGAGTCCGGGCGACCACGCCCGTCATCCGGGCGATCTCCGCGATCGGCCGGTCCGTCGCCGCTCCCTCACGAGTGCTTCGCCAGGCCGGTGTCTCCGGCCCCGATCAGGACGGTAGAAGCTGCCGCAGCGACAGTTTCAACCCCCCGCCGGCCGGAGCCGCGACCGGACCCGGCCGGTGTGGACCTCGACGCCGGCTGACGGGGCCGGCCCGGCTGCCCGGCGCGGGAGCCTCCTGGGGCACCACCGGTCGGATGCCCGACCGCGAGCTCAGCCGCCCGGTTGTCCGCCTCGCCGCATGGCACCCGGGCTAGTACGGGTCGTAGGAATCGTCCCCGTAGCCGTCGCCACCCTCGCCGCCTCGCGTACGGCAGTCCGTCGGGTAGGGGTCCGCGCTCCGCCCACCGAGAATGTCGCGTGCCCGCGCCTCGCCCCAACTGGTGGCGTACCACGGATCGTCGCGCTCACGCAGCGTGCGCTGAATCTCGTTGAGAGCACAGGACCGCAGCGGTTCGGGAAGAGTGTCGAGAGCCGGTACGGCATCCGCCGACAGGCCCCGCAGGTAGTCGATGTCGATCGCGTGGTCGCTGCGGAAGCGCTGGACGTTCTGTTCCGCGATCAGCCCGTCGGGCGAGGCCAGGCCGAACACGAGCACGGCGACAGCCGCACTCGCCGCCACTGCGCGCGGCAGCAGACGTGCACCGAACACACCTGCCGCCATGATCAGGACCAGTACCACGCCCAGCCAGAGTTCCACCGCGGCCACGGATATGCGCAGCCGGGTCAGGCCGTAGGCGTCGACGTACAGCTCCATGCGGCGCAGCGCCGAGGCCACCACCACCAGGGTCAGCAGGCACAGTGCACCGAGTACGGCTCGCACGAGCGTGCGGTCCCCCGCGCGGCCTCGCGGGGCCCAGCGCAGGGCGATTGCGATCACGAGGAGGGTGAGCAACGTCGCCCAGAGCAGTTGCCAGAAACCCTGACGTGCATACGCGGAGTAGCTGAGATCGGTCTCGGCCATCACCTTGTCGTATCCGCCGAGCAGCACGGTGAGCTGGATGGCGATGAAGACGGCGAAGAGCAGATTCAGCACGATGAGCGGCAGGGCCCACTCCAGTCGGCCGCGGGCCTTGCCGGCCCGCACGGTTATGCCGTCCCAGCGCACAGGAGCCGCAGCGGTGTACGCGGCGGTGAGCGCACCGACCAGACCTACCGCGAACAGGAAGAGCCGCCACGGGACTTCGCCCACCGAAACATCGGGAATCAGGTCTCCGAGCACATCGGCGAACGCGGCGTCCGCGCTCGCGAACAGTGTCCCGAAGACCACGAGCAGGACGGCGGCCACCGCGACGGACCGGAGCGCGACGCCCCACCGATGATGGGAGCCTGACATCCGGTCACGGACACCGGTCGCTCCCCACGTCAGACCCCTGGTGACGGAAGGGAAGAGACCGACCGAACCGAGGAAGACCCCGAGCCAGCTGCGACTGCCGTGCAGTGTCAGTGAGCCCAGCGCCAAGGCCGAGACCACAGCGAGAAAGGTGGGCCAGCCCGCGTCCCGGAGCGCGGGGACGGCGAGCAGGGCGAGGCCACCGACCGCCCACGCGGCGGACCAGGGCCGGAGCCGACGACCTGCTGCCTGGGCGGCGAAATAGGCCCCGAGCGCCGCCGGGACGGCCACGATCAGCAGGTTCGAGCCGAGGCCGTCGCCCAGCAGCAGGGCGCTGAGGAGCGCGGTGGCGACGACCGACCAGAGCGTGGCATCGCGGAGAGCGGCCGGACGGGCCGGGCGCAGCGGGGCAAGTATGCCTTCCGCCGGCCGGGCACCCTGCCACGGATCGGACGGCTGCGGAGGCCGCCCCGCCTCCGCATGTACCGGCGTCTTCGGCTCCCCGGGAACGGCTTCCCGATCTGCGGTCGCCTTCCGCGTCTCGGAAGCATCGGAGACCACCGGCGCTTCCGGCTGCCGGGCCGGCTCTGACGTGTGCTCGGACATGGGACCCCTCCCCCACCGGGGTCCGCCCATGCGTGTGAACAGCGCGAGCGGCCCGGCATCTCATTCGGCGCACGCCCATCAGGATGATCATCAGGGGCTGCGTGGCCGAAAGAGTAGCCGCCGGTCGCCACGCGCAGTCACCCATGGCAGGGCTGTGTCAGGACCGTGACAGTCGAGGTGTTTCAGCTTCGGCCGGGTCCCCGGAGCCAGTCCGGCAGCTCTTCCGTCTGTGCGGACCAGCCGGCCGGTGGCGCACCGCTCTCCCCCGCCGCGATGACCCCGCCGACGATCGCGCAGGTCGTGTCCACGTCTCCACCGGCCTGGGCGGTCACCCAGAACGCTTCCTCGAAGTCGCCGAGACTCCGCGCCGCCGACCAGAGGGCGAACGGCACCGTGTCATGTGCACTGGTACGGCGGCCGTTGCCCAGAACCGCGGCCACGGTCCCGGTGTCGCTGTAGTCGAGCATGTCTCGGGCCCGGCGGAGCCCTGCACCCACCGCGCTGCGCGGTACGAGTGCGATGACCCCGTCGAGGAGACCGGTCGGCGTCGGCGGTCCTCCGGGGGCGGCGGCGAGCGAGGCTGCCGCCGCCACTGCCATCGCACCGACGACGGCCTCGCGGTGCTGATGCGTCGTGTACGAGGAGATCTCGGCCTGGTGCGTGGCCTGCTCGGGGTCGTCCGCGTACCAGGCGCCCAGCGGCGCGATACGCATCGACGAACCATTGCCCCACGAGCCCTGCCCCTGGAACAGCGCGGACGCCAGCTCACGCCAGTCACTGCCCTCCCGGACCAGTCGGAGCAGCCGGTTCACGGCGGGGCCGTATCCCCGGTCGAAGTCGTGATGGTCGGCGAAGGCATGGGCGAGCGCGTCCTGGTCGATACGACCGTGCTCGATGAGCACGGCCAGTACCGAAGAGGCCATCTCCGTGTCGTCGGTCCACTGCCAGGGCCCGGGCGGCACGGCTCGCTGCTTGAGAAGCGGATAGTTGGCGGGCACAAAGAACTGGGAGCCCAGAGCGTCCCCCACAGCCAGCCCGCGCAGGCTGGCCAGGGCGCGTTCGAAGCGTCGGGCGGAAGCGGATTCAGCGGTCATCGCCGTCCAACTCTATCCGGTGATGCCGTACGGCTCGGGGGTACGCCACCGCTCGAACGGCCGGTCAAGTGTGTAGCGCCCGTCCTCGCCGAGCGTCAGGGCCCGCGTCTCCCCGTTGCAGGGATTGGACAGCGACTCGAACTCGGCCACCGACCAGTGGAACCAGCGCATGCAGAACAGCCGCATGGTCAGCCCGTGCGTGACCAGCAGAACGTTGGGCGGGTGATCGGGGGCCTCGAAGCTCCGGTACAGGCTCTCCAGAAATGCTCCGACCCGGTCGTACACATCGGCTCCGGACTCTCCCTGCGCGAAGCGGTAGAAGAAGTGTCCGTAGGCATCCCGGTAGGCCTTCTGCAGCCTTACGTCATCGCGGTCCTGCCAGTTCCCCCAGTCCTGTTCGCGCAGCCGGGGCTCCTCCCGCACGCGTACTCGCTCCAGGTCGAGACCGAGGGATCTGAACGTCTCGTGGGTGCGGCGGTAGGGCGAGACGTACACGCTGACCTGCTCCTCGCCGAACAGTTCACGCAGCTGCACCCCCGTCTCCCTGGCCTGCCGCAATCCCGTCGCGGTGAGCCGCAGTGCATGGTCGGGTTCACGCTCGTACACCGTGTCATCGGCATTGCCCTCGGACTCGCCGTGCCGGACGAGGACAATGCGCTGCGGTCGTCCCATAGGACAGACCCTAGATCGACACAAGCCCATTCGAGCAGTTGTCCGGACTCCGTCCCTCGTATGTCGCCACCGCAGTGACACCACGGACACGGACGACGGAGCACCGCCTCAGCGCTCCGTCCGATCACCCCGTGGTTCCTCCTGCTGTGCGCCGGTGCGTATTCCGCCCCTCACGGACGCGGGCCTGCCGGCCGCAGCGGTGTCGTCGTCCCTGCTCACACCGTCCAGGAGGGCTCCAGCTGCACGACGTCCCCCTCGAGCGCCGCCACGTCGTCCTCGGTCCGAGCCCGTTGCGACAGCCTTTCGACGCTCCCTGGCCGGTACTTGCCGCGCTCGGCGCTCGACTGCCACATCGACAGCACCAGAAACTCGTGCCCCGGCGCCTCCCCGAACACCCCGCGCAGCATGCCGGGCGAACCGGCCATCGCCGGGTTCCACACCCTCTGCTGCATCAGCGCGAAGTGCTCGACCCGGTCCTCATGCACTCTGCTGTGCGCGACTCGGACCACATCCGCATCGGTGAAGCGCGGCTCGAAGCCGGTCTTCACATCGAAGCGGTACTCGAAGAGTTTGACCTGACTGTCGCTGAACGTTCCGGACTGGGCAGCAGCCAACTGATCATGTGCACGGGCCATGAACGAGTCGTAGAAGACCCGGTTCTCCCAGAACGCGAACACGTGGGCGACCTCCGGTCGGCCTCGACTCCATCCGCCCCCCTGTCCCCTGAACCCCGGCTCTCCGAGCAGCCCCGCCCACTTTCGCTGCCCCCGCTCGAACCCACGACGGTCCCTCACGGTGCAGCGAATCCACTTGACCAGCACCGCGCCATCGTACGGCGCCGGACGTGGCGCAGGTCACGCTCTGACCGAGTACGTCCGAACCGGTCACGACGAACCGCAGAATGATCTCCATGACGGCTCTCCACGCCAACCCGCTGTTCGCCCGCCTCGCATCGTCGCAGCGCATCCTCGTCACCGGGGCGGGCGGCGGATTCGATGTCTACGCGGGGCTGCCGGTGGCGCTCTCCCTGCTTCACCAGGGCAAGGACGTACGGCTGGCCAACCTCTCGTTCAGTGCTCTCGAAGGGCTCCCCCTCGATGCCTGGCTCGCACCGGACGTAGCCGCCATCACCCCCGAGACCTCCCTCCACCAGGCGTACTTCCCCGAACGCACCCTCGCCCAATGGCTCGATCTGCACCGGTACCCGAGCACCGTCCACGCGTTCCGCAGAGTGGGCGTGCAGCCGTTGCGTGCCGCCTACCGGGCGCTGATCGAGCGGTACGAGATCGACGCGGTGGTCCTCGTCGACGGCGGTACGGACATTCTGATGCGTGGCGACGAAACCGGACTCGGCACCCCGGAGGAGGACCTGACCAGCGTCGCGGCGCTCGCCGGCATCGATGTACCGGAACGCCTGGTCGTCTCCATCGGCTTCGGGATCGACGCCTACCACGGGGTGAGTCACGGGCTCGTGCTGGAGAACATCGCCGCTCTGGAACGCGCCGGTGCCTGCCTCGGCGCGTTCTCCGTCTCCCGCACGACGCGCGAGGGCGCCCTCTTCGTCGACGCGGTGGCACACGCCCAGCGGCACACACCCGAACACCCGAGCATCGTCAACGGATCGATCGCCGCTGCGGTCGAAGGGGCCTTCGGGAACGTCCAGTTCACGTCACGTACCCGGGGCAGTGAGCTGTTCATCAACCCGCTGATGTCGCTCTGCTTCGCTTTCGAGCTGGAGGGGGTGGCACGCCACTGCCTCTATCTCGACCGCATCGAGCACACCCATCTCATCCGTCAGGTCAGCAGCGCGATCGAGGCCTTCCGTGACGGGATACGGCAGCGCCCGCCGCGTCGCATCCCGCACTGAAATACGCCGGAACCGCCTCTGGCCCGATTCCGCCGCCAGGGACCAAGCCGGTTGGATCCGGGGAGAGTTACGGACATGATCGGGTGATAGGACCGGTTCGACGGCCCAGACGGCAAGGAGGGAAGCGCGATGAGCACTCCCAACAAGGACATCGCAAAGGTCGAGGTCGGACTCAGATGGGACCCGAGTCCGCCGGGAGCTCCCGCCCATGACCTGGACATCATCGCGGCAACCTATCCGGCGGACGAGCCGTACGGCAGTCCCGCGTATCTGGTGCACTTCGACAGCCGTTCACCGGACGGGACCATCACCCTGAACCGCGACAGCAGAACCGGCCAGGGCCTGGGCTTCGACGAGGTGATGACCCTGGAACTGAACCGGTTGTCGAGCGCTTACGCCCGGGTCGTCGTCGGAGTCGTCATTCAGCAGCGCGACGGCCGGAAGACGTTCGGTGACATAGCCCGTACCGGCGTGCAGGTCAGGGAGGGCCGCACCAGCCTGGCGGAGGACGACTTCTCGGCGGTCGCGGGCGCCACCGCGGCCACCGTCGCCGAATTCGTCCGGGACACATCGGGCACCTGGCAGTTCCGCGGGGCGGTCCGGGGCTTCGACGGCGACCCCGGCGCGTACGCCGCGATCATGGGAAACCGCGCGCCCGGCGCATGATCCTCCGGACACACGTGTACGGGGTCGCGGGCCCCGGCAAGGCGTCGCGACCCGGCCGGACGCCCCGGGGCCACGCCGAGGGCGGTGGGGGGGCGGGTACCGCCCCCCCCCCCCCCCCCCCACGTGGGAGAGCCCCCCCCCCCCCCACTACACAGAGACCCCCCGGGGAGCCCCCGCCCCCCCC